>NZ_JBFUJJ010000011.1:0-109383 GCF_056401435.1 Arthrobacter sp. P4_F10 | reverse complement strand
GCCGTAACCCCAGTCTGGTGGCCGTACCTGGGATTGTCACGACCCTTGTCACTCAGCGGGTGTGGTCAGCGGGTGTGGTGCGTGGGCTGCAACTCGAAGACCGGCGTCGGCAGTTTTTCCATCCTTGCTTGGAGCTGCAGCGCCAGATAGTTGGAGTAGTGGCGGCTCTGGTGCAGGTTGCCGCCGTGGATCCAAAGGTTCTCCACGTTTGTGGGCTTCCACATGTTGCGCAGTTCCCCCTCCCACGGCCCCGGATCCTTGGGCGTGCCCGATCCGAACCCCCAGCACTTGCCAACGGCGTCGGCCACCTCGGGCGAGACCAAATCAGCCAACCAGCCGTTCATCGACCCATAGCCGGTGGCGTAAATGATGACGTCGGCATCCAGTTCCGTGCCGTTGGCCATCACGACGGAGTTGCCGGTGATCTTGCTGACCTCGCCATTGGCCAGCTTGACGCGGCCGTCGATGATCAGCTGGGAGGCACCGACGTCGATGTAGTAGCCGGAACCGCGCCTCAGGTACTTCAGGAACAGGCCGGAGCCGTCAACGCCGAAGTCCAGGTCAAAGCCGGCAGCCTCGAGCTGGGAGTAGAAATCCGCGTCCCGCCGGGCCATCTCCGCATAAACAGGGATCTGGGCCTCGGGCAGAATCCGGTACGGCAGCGAGGCGAACAGCAGATCGGCTTTCTCCGTGGTGACGCCGTTGGCCAGCGCTTTTTCGGAGTACAGATCGCCGAGGGCCAAGTCCATGAGGGATTCGCTGCGGGCAATATGGGTCGAGGACCGCTGGACCATGGTGACGTCAGCCCCGTGTTCCCAGAGGTCGGCACAGATATCGTGGGCGGAATTGTTGGAGCCGATGACCACGGCCTTCTTGCCGGTCCAGTCTCCGCCGCCCGGGTGCTTGGACGAGTGGTACTGCTCCCCCAGGAAGGACTCGGCGCCGTCGAACGTGGGGACGCTGGGGTACCCCGAAACGCCCAGGGCGAAGACGAGCTGCTTCGGGCGCAGGGTGACCGGTGCGCCGTCGCGCGTCACCTCCACCACCCACTCCGCCGAGGATTCATCGAAGCGGGCGTTGGTGCACTCGGTCTTGGACCAGTAGTTCAGCTCCATGATCCGCGTGTAGTTTTCCAGCCAGTCGCCGATCTTGTCCTTGGCAGCGAAAACCGGCCAGTCGTCCGGGAACTTCATGTAGGGCAGATGGTCGTACCAGACCGGATCGTGCAGGTGGAGGGACTTGTAGCGGTTGCGCCATGAGTCTCCCGGGCGCTCGTTCTTCTCGATGATGATGGTGGGCACGCCGAGCCTGCGCAGCCGCGCCCCCAGCCCGATCCCGCCCTGGCCGCCGCCGATGATGACCGTGTAGGGCTGGTCTTCGTACCCGAGGCGCGCCTCTTGCTCTTCCTTCAGTTCCAGCCAGGATTTGCGGCCCTTGGTGATTTCATGGGCGACGCCCTTCGACCGGTTGAGTCCCCTCTTTTCCTCGTATCCCTTGAGCTCCTGCATGGTGGTGAGCAGGGTCCAACATTTGCCGTTCCGGAGGCGCAGATGCGCGTAGCCGCGGGCCTGGGCGGTCTCGAAGTTCACCCAGGCCTCGGCGTTGGCGGCGTCCCCGGTGGCGTCTTCGGCGAGGGTCCAGTTGCGTGGCTGCACGTCATCCAGGGTCGCGTCGAGCATGCGCCGGATGTCTTCCTTGCCCTCAAGGGTCTTGAGGTTCCAGGTGAAGGAGACGAAGTCGCGCCAGTACGAGTCGTCGTCGAAAAGTTCAAGTGCGGCGTCCGTGTTGTGGCCGCGCAGTGCCTCATCGAACTGCGCCAACCACGCCCCGACGACGCCGTTTGGTGTCTCAGGCATGATTCCTCTTTCCGTTGCTGACAGTGGGCCGCTTCCGTTGCGTGACGCCTAGACCACGCAGTGACCCGCATCACAAGTAAAGTTGGCAGGGGGTTACAATCGGGTTACACGGAGCTCTCAAGCTGTCGGCCGGCGCGCACGGTGACCGACGGCGGCAGGGAACCAGCCGGGTGCGACGGTTCGAGGGCGAGTTGGGAGAATGAGGATGCGGCAGGGCAACGGCTCCATCACGCATCCCTCAGACCTCAGGTTTTCAGCGCCGGCGGAGTACGCCCGAATACTCCGCGCGGCGCACGAGACCACCATGTCCGGCACTCCGGATTCCCACCTGTCGCCGTCGCTCATCAAGTCCTGGCAGCGTTCCCTCGCGTTGGGCATCAATCCGGACCAGCACCGTCCGCTGCACCGGCACGAAGTCTCCGAGGCACGATCCCTCAGTGCCGGCCATCGGCTGGCTGCGGTCATGCCCGCCCTGTCACAGTTGCTGGCCGATGAGACCGTGACCGGGCGCCATTTGCTCATTGTGACTGACCACGAAGGTGAAGTGCTGTGGCGCGTTGGTAGCAAACAGGCGCTGCGGCTTGCGGACTCCCTGGAGTTCGTGGAGGGTGCCGACTGGTCCGAGTCAGGGGTGGGCACCAACGCCATTAGCGAAGCCTTGGTGACCGGCGCCCCGGCGCAGCTCTTCTCGGCCGAGCACCTCGTGCGGACCCACCATGACTGGGCCTGCACGGCCTCTCCGATTCGCGACCCTTTGACCGGCCAAATCGTTGGCGTCCTCGATGTCTCCGGCCCGTTCGAGTCGGTCACGCCGGACAGCCTGCGGCTGGTGCGTTGTGGAGTGCGGCTTGCGGAGGAGCTCCTGAAATCGGCTCCGGTTCCCGACGGCGGCGTCGGGCGTTCAGGGCAGCTGACACGACGTCATGAGGGGACAGTGCGCGACGGCGGCACCCGGGCACAGCTCATGCTGCGGCTTTTGGGGGACGAGCCGTCCGCGGCGGTCGATGGCGGCAGCAGTCGCCCGCTGACACTGCGCCGTGCCGAGATCCTGGCCCTGCTGGCCTCGCGCGACCAGGGCTGGAGTGCCGATGAACTGGCTTGCGAGATCCATGGCGACGCGGGCACCGGCGCGGCGATCCGGACCGAGATGCACCGGATACGCAGCATGCTGGGCGATGTCCTGGAGGCGAACCCCTACCGATTCTCGTCAACTGTCAACGTCGTGACGGACGCCTCGGTTGTGGCGGCCCATCTTCGGGACGGCCGGGTTGCCGAGGCATTCGCGGCCTACCCGGCAAGGCTTCTCACGCGTTCGGTCAATCTGGCGATCGGGTTCATGCGCGACGAGCTCAACACGGCCGTGGGAGCGTCCGTACGCTCCAGCGGTGATGCCAGGCTGATGCTGCAGTGGTGCACGAGCGACATGGGGTCCTTCGATACCGCAACTGCTGCTGCCGCGGTGGCACTGATCGGACCGGACGATCCCCGTTGCCAGCTCGTGAGCGCCCGGATGGCGCGGGTGGACCGCGAGCTGCGAGCCTAGCCCCGAACTGCGGATTAGCGATTAGGGCGGAGGCGGGGCGACGCCGGGGCAGCCCTGGCCCTGGGGGTTCTGCAGGCAGGTATCTGCATAATT
The DNA here is from genome assembly GCF_056401435.1 of Arthrobacter sp. P4_F10. Classification (NCBI taxonomy): domain Bacteria; kingdom Bacillati; phylum Actinomycetota; class Actinomycetes; order Micrococcales; family Micrococcaceae; genus Arthrobacter; species Arthrobacter sp. P4_F10. Next base: position 105,891 of record NZ_JBFUJJ010000011.1, on the reverse strand, counting down.
CCTGGTGATCGACCGCCAGACACTGACGGTCTGCGGCGGCGAGCTGAAGGAGCCTTGGCCCGGGATGGGAAGGGGTGGGCCTCCATTGACGGAGTATGTGCCTTGGAAATGCGTTGTCAGAACCACCGGGAAGTCGCCGGTCTGGGCGTAGACGTGGCTCGTCAAGGTCCTCTCGCCCCAGCGGTCCTGCGGCAGCGGTCCACCGGCCGCCGTTTGCGGCCCAAGCGAAGTGCCGTCGCCATAGCTCCAGCTGTACTGCACGGGCCTGGCAACGATGGCGACATCTTGGCCCAACATGTCCACGCTGAAAGTCTGCTCGGCGGCTTCCGCATAGAAATTTGTCTCAGCGCCTCTGAGAGTGTGCGGACTCGGCTGCGTAACACTGCTTCCCGAGTTGATGGGAAGTTGCTGAAATTTGGTCTGAATCTGGGCGGCAATCTGGCCCAGCACGTCCACGGGTTTCTCAAGGTAGACGCAGCGGTCCGGACGAACCGCTGACCATATGGGCGGGTCAAAAACTCGCAGTGACGTGTACCAACGAACGGGCCGCCCGTCGCGCCCTTGATCACACCGAGCGGCTGCTGCCAGGCAGGGCACGTCGAAGTTGTTGTTGTTATTTATCAGGCAAAGATATTCGAATCTGTAGATGTTGGGGTCTTCCGCTATCCCGCCCGGCGCATCCACCCATACGCCGGTGTTCGCGTCGTAGCGCCACACGGACACGGTGACGCCGGTCTGGTTCCAGCCCCCTTTCACGGGAGATTCCGAAGAGTCGACTCTCGCGAATACCGGTGGCCCGGAAAGAAGAACGAGTATTGCAATGAATGAAGGAAGTCTGCTGACGATGGAACTCACCGACTCTTGGCCAAGTGCTCGACCGTAACGGCCCTCCAAGCTCCGCCTGTATACGATGCGACCATGATGTCGCCGTTCGCGGGGCCTCGCTCGGTCTTTTCGTCCAGTGTCTTGTCCGCTCGATAGTAGGACAGTGTGTCCTGATACACCTGAATCAGGACTTGGTACTCAGCTGGGCTTGACTCAATGAATTTGGTTTGCACACCCTCCACAACCATTTTTCCTCCGGCCAGCCACCTACCCTCGGAATTCCAACCTTGGACAACTTCTTTCACCCGTCCACAAGAGACGCATGTCGGACTCGACACCAATTCCAGCGGTTCGATATCTCCGGTCTCGTATGCGTAGGAGAGGGTCGTATACCAGTACCGGGCAAACGCCTCAAGTCCTTCCTTCGTCTCCGCCTTTGCAGCTTCCGGCAGCTCGGGAACCGGGACGTTCTGCGCTCTGCCGGTCGCGTCGGCCGGTTTGTAGCTGGCGGTGGGCGTCGGAGCTGCACTCGGAGTGGACGATGCTGACGGACTTTGCGAATTAGCAGGTGGAGACCCGGGCGGTGGCGTTCCGCCCCCGTTGCAAGCTGTGACCGACATCAGCGAGATCGACACCAAAGCGACCGCACAGGCTCGCCAGGGACCGGAAGACGAAGTGCGAGATGTCATGGTCAGCTACTCCCCCGATAGAAAATCAAGACGCGCGAGTCCAAACAATGCTTAAGAGTAACCGACGTCACATTTTAGACGTCAAAGTTATCCACAGCAGTGCCCAGTCTCGGAGGAAGCCCGATAGAGACCGGCAGTCTGCCCGCCATGAGTCCTTTAGCCCCTAGCCATCTCCCCATCGAGGCCAGAACAATAGGCCCATGATGTTTGAACACGCAGACGGCGATCCCATCCTCAAGCTGGACGACGAGCAATCCTGGAAGCTGATTGACAGTACAAAACACGGTAGGCTCGTGGTCACTGTCGCCGGAGAGCCCGACATCTTCCCGGTGAACTACGTGGCCAGCGGCCGGAAATTGTTCCTACGCACCGCCCCCGGCAACAAGCTCGCCGAGCTCACCATCAACTCCAAAGTGCTATTCGAAACTGATGGAATCCTGTCCGAGGAAGCGTGGTCAGTGGTCCTGCGCGGCACCGCGCGGGTACTCGATCAGTCGGCGGATATAGCTGACGCCGAGGCCCTCGGACTCAAACCGTGGGTTCCGACGTTGAAGGACTTCTACGTGGAAATTACGCCGACCTCGGTCAGCGGACGCCACTTCCAGTTCGGCGAACACCCGGAGCGGGAGATCTAACGCCCGACGGCGCCCGACGGCTGCCAACACTTGGCACCGGCCTAGACTTAAACAATGGCGGACAGGCTGACCCCGGAGCGGCGCAGCTGGAACATGTCCCGGATCCGGGGTAAGAACACGAAACCGGAAATGCTGGTCCGCAGGCTGCTGCACGCGAAGGGATACCGCTATCGCCTGCACGGCACCGCGGGTGGCGGCAAACTCCCGGGCAACCCCGATATTGTCTTCGCCGGCCGCCACAAGGTCATCTTCGTCAACGGCTGCTTCTGGCATTTCCACGACTGCCGGGTGGGACAGCACGCACCCCAAGCAAATGCCGAGTTCTGGGAAACCAAGCGCACACGGACCCGGAACCGCGACGCCGACCAGCGGATTCAGCTCGAACGCGACGGCTGGGATGTGCTCACGGTGTGGGAGTGCGAGCTGAAGGATCGATCGGCGTTGGAGCTCCGGCTGGACGCATTCCTTCGGGGCCTGCCAACGGACGAACCCACTGAGGACGCCCGATGACCAGCAGAAATCCCGCGTGTCGCAGTGCCCGCTTCCGATGCAGTCTGAACTGCCTCAGCTAATATTCGACTCCGGGGGCCTTAGGCATTATTCGGTCAGTACCACTGCGTACTGCAAACACGGGAGAGCGCACATGCCCCACTTGCTGATGTCCAGCGATGAGCCCGACATGGCTGCTACGCCAGCCGATTCCAGTCCCACGGTTCTTGAGTTCCCCCGCTTCGGCCACACCAGAAACCGGGCCGTTCGGGTCCGCCAGTTCCGCGGAGCGGACCCTGATTTGGAGCCGCTGCGCCGGCAGGCAACCTCGATCATTGACGAGGTCCTCGCGGACACCAACCCGGAAGATGCGCCCGTGCGGGAGAAACTTCGGTGGCATGTCGCGAACAACCCGGGCCAGCCGGAAAAGGCGCTCCTGGATCATCTGCGGACAGTGGCCGACCAGCAAGCATCCGCCTAGCTGGCTGAGCGGTTTAGCTGGCTGAACGATTTAGCTGGCTGACCTGTCGATACTGGCCTGCCGGAGCACTTCGCCCCAGGACTGCTGGGCAAGATCTGCCACGGAGGCCAGGATTTCCGACGGCGGCAGGGACAGATCCAGCGGGAACTCGACAATGTCGATGTCGGTATTGAGAATCCGGCGCAGCTTGATTTCCCCTGCACCCGGGTAAATAATCCACGCCGTCGGCACCCGCAAGGATGTGCAGTAGGCGAGCATCCGGTAGTGGTCGCCCGAGATGGACGCGCCGGTGTCAGCGGCGGCCTTGTACTTGGCGTCGTACACCATCACGGGCCGGCCGCCGAGGAAGTGGACGGCGTCCGGCTGGACCACAATCCGGTCCGAGTCGCGGACGGCCTCATTCAGCAGTGTGTTGTAGCGCAACCGCATTTCCCCTGGGTAGGCGGCCATGGCTTCGCGCAGCGCCGTCCCCACGAAGTCCTCGAACACCTTTGCCATGTCCACTACGAACGACGCCGACTGTTGCTTGCCGTCGCCGGCCTCCGCCGAGGCGTTCCGCAGGATCAGTTCGGCGAGCCGGAGGGCCGCGTGGTAGCGGGTGTTCATCCGGCTGGGCCGCCACTGTGGCAGCGGCGCGCCGGACTGCAGGCGCGTCACGGCGTCGAGCTTTCCCTTCAGCTGGCGCAACCGGCTAAGGACTTCGGGCCGAACGCGCGGCACTTGGGACATCCGTTCCAGCGCGGCGCGCAGAATCCGGTTCTCTGCGATGTCCTCGGTGAACTCGTCGTAGGAGACTTCCAGTGGGACCAGCATCCCCGGCCGGCGGGAAATCTGGTCCGACATCCGGATCCGGCCCTTAACGGTCCGGAGGGATTCTTCCACCATGAGGTACCCCTGCAGCACGCCGCGGCTCAGTGCCCGGTCCGCAAGCTGCGCCAGGGATTCGGCCAGGGCGCTCCAAAGGTCGGTATGCTCCACCGCGGCGACCGAATCGTCSCGGAACCCCTGGTCCCCCGCGTAGCCGAGGAGGAACAGCAGCCGGTTCAGCCCGAGCCGTCCCTTCGGCCGCACCTCCAGCTGCACGGTGGGGGTCCGCACCGAGCCCACGCTGCCCACGGGTTCGATCCGGTACAGTCCCATGCCCATCGGCGAGGCTTTCGCCAGGCCGCTGGCGTTGACGTAGGCCGCAGTATCCGGATCAAGCCGCTCCACGACGCCTGCGGAGAGCTCGTCGAGGACAATGTGCCGGCAGGGGTCCGCCGCGCCGCCACGCCCGGACAAACCGCGCCCGGACAAACCACGCCCGGACAAACCAGATCCGGATAGGCCACGCCCGGCCGAACCGCGGTCCGATGCATTGCGGTCCAGCGCGGCCCGGTCGGCGCCACGGTCCGACGATCTGCGCTCGAGCGCTACGGCATCCCCGGCCAGCCTAGGCATTCGCCAGGCGGCCCATGAGTTGTTCCAGCCCGAACCGTTCCTCGAGCTGGGCACGGTTGAGCTGGCCGTGATAGTGCTCCTCCAGCAGCGGCATGAGCTCGTACTTCCAGATTCTGCGGAGGCCCTTGGGCGTCTGCGCAGACTTCTTCATGAAGTAAGAGGGCCCGATCATGAGGTCGCGGTCCCATTCGTCGATCGCGTTGTTCAACGCGTCAAGCAGCAGGGCCGGCGTCGTGTCCAGGTCGCGGGCCTGGAGGAAACGTAGCAGGGAGCCCTTCACGGGTTCCGTCTTCGGGTGCAGCTCGATGAAGGAGAACCGCCGCCGGATGGCCGCGTCCATCATCGCGATGGAGCGGTCGGCCGTGTTCATGGTGCCGATGATGTAGAGGTTGTCCGGCAGGGTGAACGGTTCGTTGGGGCTGTACTGGAGGTAGATGCGGTCATCGCGGTATTCGAGCAGGAAGTACAGCTCGCCGAACACCTTGGCCAGGTTCGCCCGGTTCATCTCGTCGATGATCAGGAAGTACGGTTTGCTCTCGTTGCCGGGCTTGGCAGCTTCCTCGGCGAGCCGGCGCAGCGGACCTGCCACGAGCTTGAAGGACACCTGGCCCTCGTCCGTCTTGTCCGGCCGGAAGCCCTCGAAGAAGTCCTCATAGGCGTACGACGGGTGGAACTGGACCAGCTTGACCCGCTCGTCCGTGGTGTCGCCGGCGAGCTCGGCGGCGAGGTGCTTGGCAAGGTACGTCTTGCCCGTTCCCGGCGGACCGTAGAGCACCAGCTGCCGGTTCTCCTCGAGGAGCTCGGCGATTTCCTGCAGCGGGTCCAGGTCCATGTGCAAGGACGCGGCGAACTCCGGTGTCAGCGGCCGGAAACCGTCATAGGCAGGTTCGACGGCGGCATCCGGCTCGGCGCCGTCGCCGTCCTCGGCTTCCGCCTCTGCCGGCAGGAGCGTCTCGAGCGCCTGGATCACGCGGGTGATGTCCACGATGTTGCCGGATGTGGTCAGCTGGCGCTGCACGTGGCGGGGCAGTCCGGTGACGTCGTGTTCCTCATCGAACCAGCGAACCTTGCGGCGGAGCTGGCGGTTGTCCTTGCCATGCTCCGGTTCGCCCAGGACCACGCCGATCCGGACCTTGCCCGAGCTCTGGAAGAGCGCGAGGTCTCCCGGCTTCATCACGGTCAGGAAGGCGAAGACGGCGGTCTTGGTGTCCTCACGCTCCACGTAGCCGAGGTGCTTGTAGTCCTCGTCCACTGCGTTCTGGACCAGCCCGGCGGTAACGCCGGGGTCCAGCAGGCGGAGGTGTTCGACGTCGAGCGTCACCGCTTCCTCGTCCCGCCACTCCCCCAGCCGCTCGGCGTTGTCGTGGTGGGTGCGCAAAAGCCAGGCGCGGCGGCCGGGGTCGCCGACCTTCCGCCACTGGCTCACCAGCTGGCGGGAGTACCAGTCGATCCGCTGCCCGGCCTGCTGGTCCAGGTGCAGGCGGATCCTGTGGATGTCGGCGGAAATGTCCTCGTCGCTGTCCCCCTTGGCCCCGCCCACCAGGGAAGCGAAGGCGTCTCGGATCTCCTGCCGTTCAACATCGGCCACAACGGGTTCGAAGTAGCTCGGCCAGACCAGGAACTCAATGCTGCGGCGGATGGCCGGCTGGTCATCCGGGGTGCCGGCGACCAGCCGGTGGAAGGCCAGCGGATCCTTCACCGCAGCCTGGACGACGTGGGCCGGCCGCTGTGCGACGTGCTGCACGAAGCGGCAGAGCCATTTCAGGTGGTCCCAGATGGTCCAGTTGAATTCCGCGGTGCGGTCCCGGATCACGCCGTGGTCCGTCATTCCCGCGTAGAGCTCGTCCGGGAGTTCCAGAGCAGGCTCCAGCCAGGACGCCGCCTCGGCGACGCGCGCCCGCTTGACCTTCAGCGACTTGACCTCGTGGGCCAGCGGCAGCGACTGGAGGAAGAGCAGCTCCACGGCCAGTTGCTTCGCCCCGCGGGTGGCACCTTCCAGGTTCTGACGCAGGTTGGTCATCATCGGCGCTTTGGGGTCGGGAACGCCACGTTCGAGGCGTTCCAGCAACTCCGCGGCAGCCTGGACCGACCAGGTTTTGGTGCGGCCGTCCAGGGCGGACGCCTTGCCCAGCAACCCCGGGCCCAGCACAAACCACGCGGCGTCTTCTATCTCCTTGGAGATACCGAGGGCACGGTGCAGGGCAGGCTTCTTGGCTGGGGTCATACGTTCAATTTACAGGCTTAAACTGAACGCGCGCATTTAACGCCGCCCGAAAGCTACCGTCGAGTAAATCTCGCGCGGGCAGCCTGCGGGGCCGATTTCGTGTCGGGACGGCGCTTCACACCGACGGTGAAATACGTGGCCGGGCCGATGAAGTTCACGAAGGTGGCAACCCGCCACAGTGCCTTGCTGCCCCGGATCTCCCCGGCCGGCCGCCGCGAGAGATCCCGCTGGGCAGCGATGAGCAGCGTCAGCTGAACGGTGGCCGTGACAATGGTTCCGAACCGTGCCATCGGCGAGAGTTCGCTCCACTTCTTCTTGCGTGTGTGCCTCGTGTGCATGTTCCCGTGCACGTTCTTGCCCATGTTCACAGCGACCACTGCTCCTTAAGCGTCGGGAATGAAGCGTCGGGATTGTTCATTCTAGGAGCCCCACCGGCACCGGGGTAGAGGCTATGGGACCGGGTGGGCGCGGGTGTACGGGGCCAGCCTCTCCTTCTGTTCCGGCGTCAGCCGCAGCACCCGGCCGGTTGCCTCATTGACGAAGGCCAGATGGCTCGTGGCCCGGACGCAGTCCTCCCGCGTGACGGGATCCTGGACCAGATAGTGGATGTCGAAGCTGGCGCCCTTGACCGCCCCGATCCACAGCTGGACGACGGCGGGCACGTTGCGGTATTCCAGCGTCTTGACGTACCTGATCTTGTGCTCGACCACGAGCGCCAGCGTCCCTTCCGGGATTTCGTTGAAGAGCGACACCAGGGGTTCGGTTCCCGGTAGCCCTGGACCCTGGGGCGGGCCGAACGCCGCGATCCGCGCTTCCTCCAGGATCCGGACAATCTGGACGTTGTTGATGTGCCCATAGGCATCCATGTCGCTCCAGCGCATCGGCACCTCCACCTCGAGGCGCCGAGGCTCCATGCCTGCACTCTCCCCGGGGGTGCCCGCCCCCGCTGTGCCCTCCCCAGCTGTGCCTTCCCCAGCAGCGGGCCCGGCGGCGCTCAGCTGTGCACCGCCGTCGCGTCCTCCGCGGAATCCAGCAAGGCGTCGTCCGCGTCCTCGCCGGCGAACTGGGACATGTACAGCCGGTAGTACGCGGCCTGCATGGCCAGCAGCTGGGCGTGCCGGCCCTGTTCGACGATCTGCCCGTCCTCCATGACCAGGATAGTGTCCGCGTCCCGGATGGTGGAGAGCCGGTGGGCGATGACGAAGCTGGTGCGCTCGGTGCGCAACGCGGCCATGGCCTTCTGGACCAGGGCCTCGGTGCGGGTGTCCACGGAACTCGTGGCCTCGTCCAGGATCAGCAGCGACGGGTTCGCCACGAAGGCCCGGGCAATGGTGATCAGCTGCTTTTCGCCGGCACTGACGTTGTTGCCTTCTTCGTCAATGACCGTGTTGTAGCCGTCCGGCAGCGCGCGGACGAAGCGGTCCACGAACGTGGCCTTGGCCGCCGCCATGATCTGGTCCTCGGTGGCGTCCAGCTTGCCGTAGCGGATGTTCTCGTAGATGGTTCCGCCGAACAGCCAGGCGTCCTGCAGCACCATGCCCACCTTGGCGCGCAGCTCCGAACGGCTCAGCCGGGTGATGTCCACGCCGTCCAGGGTGATGCTGCCGGCGTTCAGTTCGTAGAAGCGCATCACGAGGTTGACCAGGGTGGTCTTGCCCGCCCCGGTCGGTCCCACGATGGCCACTGTGTGTCCGGGCTCGGCCGTGAAGGACAGGTCCTCGATCAGCGGCCTGTCCGGCGTGTAGCTGAAGGTGACGTGCTGGAACTCGACGTGTCCATCGGTCTTGGCCGGGAGGTGCTCGGTGGCGGTCTCGGCGTCCTGTTCGTCGGCGTCGAGGAATTCGAAGACCCGCTCGGCGGAGGCGACGCCGGACTGCAGCATGTTGGCCATGCCGGCCATCTGGCCCAGCGGCTGGGTGAACTCGCGCGAGTACTGGATGAACGCCGTGGCGTCGCCCAGGCTCATGGCGCCCGAGGCTACGCGCAGCCCGCCGACGACGGCGATCCCGACGTAGCTGAGGTAGGAGACAAACTGCATGACCGGCATGATCATGCCGGAGACGAACTGGGCACCGAAGCTGGCCTTGTAGAGTTCCTCGTTGCGCTCGTCGAAGCGGGCCAGCATGTCGGCGTCGCGGCCGAACACGCGGACGAGGTCGTGGCCGGAGAAGGATTCCTCGATCTGGCCGTTGAGCTCGCCGGTGTTCTTCCACTGGGCGGCGAAGAGCTTCTGGCTGCGGGCGCCGATGATGCCGGCGGCCACGCCGGAGAGCGGCAGGGCGACGAGTGCGATCAGGGCCAGCTGCCAGGACACGATGAACATCATGATCACGATCCCGATGACCGTGAGGGCCGAGTTCACGAGCTGCGCGAAGGCCTGCTGGAGCGCCTGCTGGATGTTGTCGACGTCGTTCGTAACGCGGGAGAGGATGTCGCCGCGCTGGCGGGTGTCGAAGTAGTTCAGCGGGAGCTTGTTCAGTTTCTTCTCGGTGTCATCGCGCAGGGTGCGGACCACGCGCATGACAAGCACGTTGAGGACATACCCCTGGAGCCACAGGAAGATGTTGGCGACGAAGTACATCACCAGCACCACGCTGATGAGGAACGCGAGCTTCTGGAAATCGATGCCCGCGCCCGGCACTACGTCCATCTTGGCCAGCATGTCGGCGAAGTTGTCCTGGCCCTGGGCGCGCAGTCCTTCGATGAACTGCTCCTTGGTGGCACCGGCCGGGAGCTGCTTGCCTACTACTCCGGCGAAGATCACGTCCATCGCCTGGCCCAGGATCCTCGGGGCAATGACGTTGAGGACGACGGCGACCGTCACCATGGCGAGCACAGCGATGATGCCGGTGCGCTCGGGCTTCAGCAGCCCCATGAGCCGCTTGGCCGAGGGCCAGAAGTGCTGGGCTTTCTTGGCCGGCACGGCGCCGAACATGCCGCCGTCGGCTTCGCCGGGCGTGTACTCCTCCTCGATGAAGTCGTCGTCCGTCACATCAACGGCGGCTGTTGTGGCCGCGGTCGTGTCGGCTGCGGTCGTGTCGGCTGCGGCCGAAGTGGTGGAGACTTTCTCGTTGGTGCTCATGCCACTGCCTCCGCGCTCAGCTGGGATTCGACGATTTCCTGGTAGGTGCTGGAGCTTTCCAACAGTTCCTCATGTGTTCCGCGGTCCACGATCCTGCCGTTGTCCAGCACGAGGATCTGGTCCACATCGGCGATGGTGGACACGCGCTGGCCGACGATGATCACCGTGGCATCGGCCGTCTTGGCCTTGAGCGCCCGGCGGAGCCTGGCATCGGTGGCGACGTCAAGGGCCGAGAACGAGTCGTCGAAGAGGAAGACCTTGGGCTCGGTGACGAGGGCGCGGGCGATGCACAGCCGCTGCCGCTGGCCGCCGGAGACGTTGGTGCCGCCCTGGGCGATCCGTGAAGCGAGGCCGCCCTTCTTTTCGCGCACGAAGTCCGCGGCCTGGGCGACGGCCAGGGCCTCCCACAGGTCCGTGTCCGTGGCCTCGGGCTTGCCGAAGCGCAGGTTGTGCTCAATGGTTCCGGAGAACAGGTACGGCCGTTGCGGCACCATGGCCACGCGCTGCGTGATCTCGGCCCGGTCCAACTGGGTGACGGGGACGCCGTCGAGCAGGACCTCGCCCGATTCGGCGTCGTAGAGCCGCGGCAGCAGGGCCAGCAGGCTCGACTTGCCGGCCCCGGTGGAGCCGATGATCGCCACCGTCTGTCCGGGCTCTGCCGTGAAGCTGATGTTGCTCAGCACCGGCGCCTCGGCACCCGGGTAGGCGAAGGTCACGTTGCGGAATTCAACGCGGCCGGCCCTCGCGGCCGGCGCCACCGGGGTGAGCGCTTCGTGGATGGTCGGTTCGACGTCGAGCACTTCACCGATCCGGTCGGCGCAGACCGAGGCGCGGGGAATCATCATGGCCATGAAGGTGCCCATCATGACGGCCATGAGGATCTGCAAGAGGTACTGGAGGAAGGCCGTCAGCGAGCCGACCTGCATTTCGCCGGCATCGACGCGCTGGCCACCGAACCACAGCACGGCGGCCGTGGAGACGTGCAGGATCATGCCGATGGCGGGGAACATCAGCACGAACAGCGAACCGATCTTCAGTGAGACGTCGGTGAGGTCCTTGTTGGCCGCGCCGAAGCGCTCGGCCTCGTGGGGTTCGCGCACGAAGGCCCGGACCACGCGGATGCCGATGATCTGCTCACGGAGGACACCGTTGAGCCGGTCGATCTTCTCCTGCATGGAACGGAAGAGCGGCATGAGCCGGACCACAAGGTAGCCCACCACAACTACGAGCAGGGGCACAGAAACCCAGACGAGCCAGGACAGGTTGAGGTCCTCGCGCAGGGCCATGAAGATTCCGCCGATGCACATGATGGGCGTGGCCACCATGAAGTTCAGCGCCATGAGCATGAGCATCTGGACCTGCTGCACATCGTTGGTGCCACGCGTGATCAGGGTGGGCGCGCCGAAGACGTTGACGTCCCGGGCCGAGAAGCTGCTGACCTTGCGGAAGACGCCGCGGCGCAGGTCACGGCCGAACGCCATCGCGGCCTTCGAACCGAAGTAGACGCCGGCGATCGCGGTGGCCACCTGGATCAGGGAGACGCCGAGCATGACGCCGCCGGTGCGCCAGATGTAGTCCGTGTCGCCGCGGGAAACGCCCTCGTCGATGATCTGGGCATTGAGGCTGGGGAGGTACAGCGCCGCGATGGTCGAAGCCAGTTGAAAGATGACCACAGCCGCGATGTATGGCAGATACGGCTTGGAATAGCGCCGCATGAGGGTGACGAGCATGCCCACGAGTCCTTTGGGAAGACCGGACGATACGAAGACCGGATAATGAAGTGAGTTGAAAAGCTGATTGAAGACTATCCGTTGGGGCCGACAGCCTTAGCCACCCAACCCTACGAAATCCCCCGCCCGCGTGGAACACGGAACGCTGAATATCATCCAAACGGAGTACTTTCACGCCTGCCTGCAGCCGGCCGCGGCCTTGCCGCGCTAACGGAGGCCGCGCAGAGACCCCGCGGCCGCCGTTGGGGCGGCCGCGGGGCCTCTGGGATCCGATCCGGCAGACGGACCTTGGGAGACGGGCCCCTGGGATCCGGCACCGGCGGTGCGCAGTCCGGCGGTGCCGGCGCGGGCACAGTCGGACCCTACTCGGTGCGGTGCCGGCCGTGGGTAGCGATGTAGTCGGCAGCCGCGCGCTGCATCTTGCGCTGTTTGGCAAGCTGCCGGCGCAGGACCGTGAGCTCTTCGGCAACCCGGGCCTGTTCCGCGGCGACCGCTCGCTGCTCTGCGGCGTGCTCGTGCACGGCGCGCAGCGCGTCCGCCAGTTGCAGTTGCTGCTCCGCCAGCAACTGCTGGGTCCGCAGCATCACGGGTACGACGTCGGCGGCCTCGGTCCGGTCGTCGGCCACCAAGGTACGGGCCCGCTGGCGGACACCCTCCCTCTCGGCTGCCCGCTCCGCACCGAAGTCCGCCGCTCCGGACCCCGCCGGACCGGAATCGCGGCCGGAGCCACCGCCGGTCCTGAAGCCAAGGTCGGCTTCCCGGCGGGCGGCATCAGGGAAGCGGGATTCGGCGCGCTCCCGGCTGAGCACCTCGATGAATTCCCGGTCCAGGTCCACGATGCCGGTGCCGTTGGCGGAGGAAGCTGTCTTGACGGCGTCGTTCGGGTTGTTCCCCCAAGCAGTTGCGGCGGTGGCGCCACCGGCGGCGGCCGCAGCAGCGCCGGTGGCGGCGTCCCCTGCGTGCTCTGCGGACTCCGGACGGATATCGACGGTGCGCCGCAGCGGGCGTTCCTTGATGAACAAGATGGCGACCAGCGCAACGAGGCCGATGATTGCAGAGATCAGGAAGACCTCGGCGATCGCGTCACCGTAGGCGGCCCGCATGATGTCGCGGATCGGTGCCGGCATGTCCTTGAGGTCCATGCTTGCACCCGTCGATCCGGCCGGAACCTGGATTCCGGCGGAGGCGAGTCCCTCCACGGCGAGCTCCTTGACCCGGTTGCCCAGCACGGCGCCGAGGACCGAGACGCCGATTGCTCCGCCGACGGACCGGAAGAAGGCGACCGAGGCGCTGGCCGTGCCGATGTCCTTGGCCTGGACCGTGTTCTGGACGGCGAGGACGAGGTTCTGCATCAGCAGGCCCAGACCCACGCCGAGGATGGCCGTATAGATTCCGGTCAGAAACAGGTCAGTGGTGTGATCCATGCTGCCGGCCAGGCCGAGGCCGCCGATCAGCAGGATGGCGCCGGCCACCAGGTAGCGCTTCCACTTGCCGGTGCGGCTGATGAGCATGCCCGAGGCGACCGAACCGATCAGGTTGCCCGCGATCATGGGCAATGTAAGGAGACCGGCTTCGGTGGGGGTGGCACCGCGTGCCACCTGGAAGTACTGGCCAAGGAACGTCGAGGAACCGAACATGCCCACGCCGACGGCCACCGAGGCGAGGATCGCGAGGGCGGTGGTCCGCTCCGAGATGATCTTGAGCGGGATGATGGGCTGGGCCACCCGGGATTCCACCAGCACCAGCAGGCCCAGGAGCAGGACGCCGCCGCCCACCATGGCCACGGACTGCCACGACCACCAGTCGTAGTAGTCAGGGTTGCCGGCGAAGGAAACCCAGATGAGCAGCAGGCTGACGCCGGAGGTCAACAGGATGGAGCCGAGCCAGTCGATCTTGGCGGGGCGCTTGACGTGCTGGATCTTCAGGGTGATCTGCAGCAGGATCAGCGCAACCACCGCGAGCGGGACGCAGACGAAGAACGTCCAGCGCCAGCCCAGCGGGCTGTCGACGATGAAGCCGCCGAGCAGCGGGCCGCCGGCCGTGCCCACGGCCATGACGCCGCCCATGTAGCCGGAGTACTTTCCGCGGTCGCGCGGCGGGATCATGGAGCCGATGATGGCCTGGGCCAGGGCGGTGAGGCCGCCCATGGCGATGCCCTGGATGACACGGGCGGTCAGCAGCAGCGGGATGGTCTCGGACAGGCCGGCCATGACGGAGCCGGCCACGAAGATCACGATGCTCAGCTGGACGAGGACCTTCTTGTTGAAGAGGTCCGCCAGCTTGCCCCAGATCGGAGTGGTGGCCGCGTTGGCCAGGAGCGCGGCTGTGATCACCCAGGCGAAGTCCGTCTGGGTGCCCTTGAGCTCGGACATGATGGTGGGCAGCGCGTTGGCAACGATCGTGCTGCTCAGGATGGCGGTGAAGAACGCCGCCAGCAGTCCGGTGAGCGCTTCCATGATCTGGCGGTGGGTCATCGCGGCAGGTTCTGCGGCGGGCTGGGATGCGCGGGGCGCCCTCTGCGGAAGGTCCGACGGGGCCGGGGACGGTCCCGTGGCGGCGGCGTGGCTAGCCATATATCTACTCCTCAACAATTTCGGTCGTATTCGTGGGTCCGGCCGTCGTTGCCCGGGCTGAGGTCCTCAGGGACTCAGCAAGTTTTTCGAGGGTGCGCGCCGTCAGTTCGACGTCGTCCTGGCTCCAGTCCTGCAGCAAGCCCTGGAGGGTGGCCGTCCGCTGGTCCTCGATGATGCGCAGTTTCTCCGCGCCGGTGGCGGAGAGGGCGATCAGTTGCGCGCGGCCGTCTTCGGGGTCCGGGCGGCGGACCACGTAACCGTGCTCTTCGAGATCGGCGATGTGCCGGCTAAGGACAGGTGCGCTGACGCCGAGCCGCTCCGCAAGATGCGTGGCCCGGGATTCGCCCTCCCCCACAAAGCGAAGAACGCCCTGAAGTGCCACTCCGGTGTCCTGGCCGCGCAGGCTGGCGGCGGCAACGCAGCGGACCGCGCGCTGGAGGTCGAAGATCTGGTAGACGAGTTTGGCTGCAGCGTTGGGTTCGACTGACATGTTGGACACCCCTCTTTTGTTTGCCCCAGGCAACTATATACTAAATTGGTTACTTCGGGAAACTAACTCTCTCGTGGGAGGTGCCGCACGGCCCCGAAAGGGCACTTAAAGTCAAAAACGGACCGGCCGGGCCTGCCCATCAAGGTGAGGGGCAGACCCGGCCGGTCCGCTGTTGCAGTGCGGTGCTGTGCTGTGTTGTTTAGGGTGGTGTCGCCCGGGCCGACTACGTGGCCAGGTGGGTGGGGCCGAACATCTTGAGCAGGGTTTCGACGACGACGACGTTGGGGCCGTCCGCGGCGAAGCCGGCCTTCAGGGCGTCCCCGACATCCTCGGGGGCCACCCGCACGGCCGGCACACCGAAGGCTTCGGCCAGCTTGACGAAGTCGGGCCGGGCGAGCTCGGTGGCCGTGGCCTTGCCGAACGCGCCCACCATGTATTCGCGCAGGATGCCGTAGCCGCCGTCGTCCACGATCAGCCAGGTGACCGGGACGTTGTGCTGCTTGGCAGTGGCGAGTTCGGAGATGGAGTACATGGCCGAGCCGTCGCCGGAGACGGCCAGCACTCTGGCGTGTCCGGCAGATGCGCCGCCGGGCGTGCCGGTGGTTTCGAGCCCGACGGCGCCGCCGATCGCCGCGGGGAAGCCGAAGCCCAGCCCGCCGGCGCCCTGCGCGGAGTGGAACTGGCCCTCACGGGCATCCCAGCAGCTCCAGCCCCAGTAGGCGGAGATGGTCATGTCCCAGAACGTCTGCATGCCCGCGGGAACGGCCTCGCGGATATCGGCCATGAACTTCAGTTCCTTGCCGAGGTCCTGGGACTCGAGCCGGGCCGTGACCTTCGCCAGGGTGTCCTTGACGAGCGTCTCGGGAGCTGTGCCGTGCCAGTCGGCGCGTTCGCCGTGCGGTTCGATCAGGGCGGCGTCGAGGGCGGCGAGGGCCTGGCCGGCGTCGGCACGGATACCCAGCCCGGGGCGGTTGGACTCCAGGACCCGGGGTTCGGCGTCGATCTGGATGATCCGGCCGCGCGGTTCAAAGGTGAAGTAGTTGGACGTGACCTCGCCCAGGGAGGAGCCGATGACGATCAGCACGTCGGCGTCCTCGAGCACCTCCGTCATGTACTGGTCCTCGATCCAGGACTGCAGCGAGAGCTCATGGTTCCAGGGGAACGCGCCGTTGCCCCCCGGCGTGCAGATCACCGGCGCGCGCAGCTTCTCAGCAATCGAAAGCAGCGACTGCTCGGCGCGGCCACGGCGGGTGCCGCCGCCGGCGATGATGGCGGGACGTTCCGCCGTCGAGAGCCATTTCACGGCTTCGCGGACCAGCTCCACCCGGGGCGGGTTGTCAGCCGCTTCGGCGAGGGCGTCCTCCACCGGAGGCACCATGATGGGGTCCAGCAGAACGTTCTGCGGGATTTCCAGCCAGACCGGGCCCTGCGGCGAGGAGATCGCCTCGGTCCAGGCATCCTGGATGGCGGAGGGAATGCCGGAGGCGTGCTGGATCAGGCGCTGGGACTTGGTGACGTTCGCGGCCGAGGCCTTCTGGTCATCGAGCTGGTGCAACATGCCTTTGCGGCGCGCGCCGAGGCCCTCGAGCGGGATCTGGCTCGCCACAACCACCATGGGCACGCCCGTGGCGTAGGCCTCCTGCAGCCCGGCCAGGGACGTCAGCGCGCCCGGGCCGGTGGACAGGAACAGCACGCCGACCTCGCCGGTGGCGCGGGAGTACCCGTCCGCGGCGAACGCCGAGTTGTTCTCGACCCGGGAGGAGACGAAGTGCAGGTTCCCGCGGCCCATCGCGTCGAACAGGCCCAGGGCGTGCTGGCCCGGGATACCGAAGACCGTCTTGGCGCCGAGCGCCTCAAGGGTCTCGACGACGAGGTCTCCGCCGTTGCGCACGCCGGTCATCGTGAAGCCACCGGGGAAGCCACAGGGGTGCCGAAGCCGGCGGGGCGGCGGGATTCCTGGCCGAGGGCCTGGGCCGAGTAGCCGTTCGGGGCGCCGAAGCGGTCCCCTTCAACGGCGCGGTCCGCCATCAGGGTCACGAGTTCGTAGGCGACATGGCTTGCCGCCACGCCGGTAATCTCGGCGTGGTCGTACGCCGGGGCAACCTCGACGACGTCGGCCCCGACGAGGTTCATGCCCCGGAAACCGCGGATGATTTCCAGCAGTTCGCGGCTGGTGATGCCGCCGGCTTCCGGCGTGCCGGTGCCCGGCGCGTGCGCGGGGTCAAGGACGTCGATGTCCACCGAAATGTAGAGAGGGCGGTTCCCGATCCGGTCCCGGACCTTGGCCACCGTCTCCAGGACACCCTGGTAGTAGACGTCGGCGGAGGTGACGATGCCGAAGCCGAAGCGGTGGTCGTCGTCGAGGTCCTTCTTGCCGTAGAGCGGACCGCGGGTGCCGATGTGGCTGATGGCCTCGGTGTCCAGGATGCCTTCCTCGACGGCGCGGCGGAAGGGTGTGCCGTGGGTGTACTCGGCGCCGAAGTAGGTGTCCCAGGTGTCCAGGTGCGCATCGAAGTGCAGCATGGCAATGGGCCCGCCGGCGCGCTCGGCGGCGGCGCGCAATAGCGGCAGGGCGATGGTGTGGTCGCCGCCGAGGGTCAGCAGCTTGCTGCCGGACGCCGTCAGGTCCAGGGCGTTCTGCTGGATGGTTTCGATGGCGTCGTTGATGTTGAACGGGTTGACGGCCATGTCGCCGGCGTCGGCCACCTGGATGTTCTCGAAGGGGCTGACGTCCCATGCCGGGTTGTACGGCCGCAGCAGGCGGCTGGCCTCGCGGATGTGGTTGGCCCCGAAGCGGGCGCCGGGGCGGTAGGAGACGCCGGAGTCGAACGGCACGCCGACCACCGTGACATCTGCCTTGGCCACTTGGTCCAGGCGCGGCAGGCGGGCATATGTGGCAGCCCCGGCGTAGCGTGGGACGCGGGATGAATCGATGGGGCCAAGGTTGCCATTGGCCTCGATGCGCAGCTCTTCCAAAAGAAGCCTCTCCTTCGAGGATTAACCGACGGTTGTGACAACCATCATACACTCGAAGTTTCGCATTGCGCATCATTTGTTTACCAAAGGCCTCATAGTGGCAGGCCTCCCACGATGGCCAGCCTCACGCGATGGCCGAGGCGCCCCGCTCCCCCGTCCGGACGCGAACGGCGTCGCGCACATCCATAATCCAGATCTTGCCGTCGCCGAAACGGCCGGTGCGGCCGCCCTCTTCGATGGCGGCCATGACGGCGCCGAGGGCGTCCTCGTTGACCAGGACTTCCAGCCGCACTTTGGGCAAGAGGTCCGAGCTGTACTCGGCACCCCGGTACACCTCGATGTGGCCCCGCTGCCGGCCATAACCGCTAGCTTGGCTCACGGTCAGGCCGTTGACTCCGGACCGCTCCAGGGCCGCGCTGACGGCGTCGACCCGCTCAGGCCGCACAATGGCCGTGACGAGCTTCATGACGACACCCTGCCGCGGGCGGCCTCACCTTCGGCGCGGGCGGCCCCACCCTCAGCCTCGCCGTGGGCATCGGCCTGGGCGTGGGCAGCATCAGCCCTGGCATGGGGGTCACCGGGGTGGAAGCTGCCGCCAACCATGAGGAGTTCGTACGCCGTTTCGGCGTGCTCCGTCACGTCGATGCCGGAGAGCTCGTCGGCCTCGGAAACGCGCATGCCGATGCTCTTGTGGATCGCGAAGCCAATCAGCGTGGTCATGGCGGCGCTCCATGCCGTGACAATGAGCGCGGTGAGGATCTGAGGCCAGAACTGCGCCAGGCCGCCGCCGTAGAAGAGGCCGCCGCCGGTCTTGGCGGACGGAAGTGCGAAGAATCCGAGAGCCAGGGTCCCCCAGAGGCCGCCAACGAAGTGCACGGCCACGACGTCCAGGGAGTCGTCGAGCCCGATCTTGAACTTCAGCCCGACGGCGAGCGCGCAGACGGCTCCGGCGATCGCGCCGATCAGGATGGCCCCGACAGGGTCGATGAACCCACAGGCCGGGGTGACTGCCACGAGTCCCGCGACGGCACCCGAGGCGGCTCCGAGCGAGGTGGCGTGCCCGTCGCGCAGCCGCTCCACGAGCAGCCAGCCCAGCAGGGCGGCGCTGGTGGCAAGCAGGGTGTTGGTCCAGGCCAGGGCGGCCGTGGCGTCGGCGGCGAGTTCCGAGCCGGCGTTGAAGCCGAACCAGCCGAACCAGAGCAGCCCTGCGCCGAGCATGACGAACGGCAGGTTGTGCGGGCGGATGTTGGGGTCTTTCATGAAACCGAGCCGCTTGCCCAGAACCACTGCCAGCATGAGTCCGGCTATGCCGGCGTTCATGTGGACCACTGTGCCGCCGGCGAAGTCGAGGGCCGAGATCTTGCTGCCAATGAGGCCGGTGGGCCCAAACAGTCCGCCGCCCCAGACCCAGTGCGCGATCGGCGCGTAGACGAGTGTGACCCAGAGGGCGGCAAAGAGCAGCCAGGGTCCAAACCTGACGCGCTCGGCCACCGCCCCGCTGATCAGCGCAACGGTGATGATGGCGAACGTGGCCTGGAAGCCGACGAAGATCATGTCCGGCAGGCCCGCCGCCTTGGTGCCGATGCTGGTGGTCAGCCCGTTCAGGCCGAAATTAGTGAAGGGATCCCCGACGAATCCGCCCAACGCATCCGGGCCGAACGCCAGTCCGTAGCCCCACAGGGCCCAGACGACGCCCACCACGCCCATGGCGCCGAAGCTCATCATCATGATGTTGAGGACGGACTTCATCCTGACGAGCCCGCCGTAGAAGAACGCAAGCCCGGGGGTCATCAGGAGGACGAGGGCGGACGCCGTGAGCATCCACGCGGTCGATCCGGGGTCAAGGACCTGCGGATCTGCTGCCATTCCTACTGCAAGCACAGAGAACTTCATAGCGGGAGCCTTCCTCGAGTGCCGGCGCTCCGAGGGCGCCGATTCGGCGAGACCATGTGACGTTCGGGACGGTTGTACGTCCCCCCGCAGATGACGCTACCCACGGCGTGTTTCTGGAAGGCTTTCCGATTCTTGCTGGCACGTTACGCGACGGCCCCCGGGCATTAATTTGCCGTTTCCGGCAGATTGCCGGAATGTGACGCAAGTCTCACCCAGGCCAAGCTCGCCGCCCAGGAACGGGGGGTCAGCTGTACTTGAGGCTGAGCAGCAGGCGCTTGAGCTGGCTGTACTGCTCCGTGGTCATCCAGACTTTGGCGGCGTCGACGGAGGCGAACGCAGGGCTGCCGAAGAGCACTTTGGCCTCGGCCCCGCCGTTGGCAAAGCTGACGTAGGCGGAGCCAGAGTCAGAGACCGGCGGCGTAAAGTCGCGCTGCTTGCGCACGCTCATGTGGAAGTCGGACTGATCGGCGAAGGAATCAAACGCGAAGCCGAAGGCCAGCTGTTCACCGTCCATATCTTTCAGCCCCGGCACCGGAGCGGCGTCCAGCACGGTGCGGGCAACCGGGCCCGAAGCGTTGCTGGCGCTGGTGCTGCTGACGATGGAAGCCAGTTCGTTGCCCGTGGCGTCGGCGATGACCGCTTGCACGCCCTGCAACTTGCCGGCGTTCTTGGCTGAGCCCACTGTCCGGATGGACCAGTCACTCGGATACGAAAAGGACAGATGCCCGTCCGGGAAAGTAAAGGTTTTCCCGCCGGCCACCGCGCTGGCCGTCGGCGTGGCCGGGACGGGAGTGCCGGAGGTGGGTCCGGGCGTGGCTGCAGCGGTGGAGGACGCGGCTGATGCCGCCGGGCCGGATTCCTGTTGCGCCGGGGCGGTCGTTGCGGCGCTGGCAGGGCCGGTTCCGGTCTCGCCGGCACGCTGGCCGGCCGCGGCGCACGAGCTGAGGCCAAGGGCGGCCGCGAGCACGGCGGCCAGCGACAGGGACAGAAAGATGTTCTTGCGGTTCATGGAATCCCCCAGTTGAAACTGACGCGAGCGGCATCCGCTCGTTCTGTACATTTCCGGATTGCGCGGAGTGGATACATTGGCGTGGTTACGTTTGCGGTGGTTGCTTTGCGGTGCTGCCCTCAGCGGCTGGCGGCAGGCACCAGCACCCACAGCACCTCGACGGCGTCGTCCGTGGGATTGACCCAGGTGTGGGGTTCCCGGCCGGGGAACGTCACGGTGTCCCCGGTGCTGAGCTCGAATTCCTCGTTGGTCAGGATCAGCCGGATGCTGCCCTTGACCACATGCAGGACGTCGACATCGCAGTCCACGGCGTAGAGTTCGGACTCGCCGCGCCCGCGCGGCTCGATCACCGCCTGGATGATCTGGACGCGGCGCTCGGAGCGCGCGGTCAGCAGCCGCTCGACGATCCCCTCGCCGCCGAGGGAGATCCGGGGGCCTTCGTTCTGCTTCGTGAGGTGCGTTTCGGGGGCGGCAAAGAGGTCGCCGATCGAGATGGACAGGACCTGGCACAGCGTCACCAGGGAGGCTACCGAGGGCGAGGTGAGGTCCCGCTCGACCCGGCTGAGGAATCCCTTGGTGAGCCCGGTGGCATCGGCGACCTGTTCAATGGTGAGCCGCTGGGACTGCCTGGCGGCGCGGATCCGTGAACCGATGGCAACAGGAACATTGCTCGGTTCAACTGGTAGAGCCTTCATCTAGGAACCTTTCACGGCCGGCCGCTTGGCCCCATCATTGGAGCAATCCTAGCGGGAGCAGGCCTTCGTGACGCGGATGCGGCGGCGGCACGTACTGCGCCTTGACTGTTACCGGGGTCACAACATACTCTTTTGGGCAACATGTGTTGCCTATTAGGCAATACCGGAGGTTCCGACGGACATCCTCCTCCAACCACTTCACGCAGCAGCAGCCTTGCCGAACACACTGTTGAGGCCCGGCAATGCCCGCATCCCGCTGCCAACCAGCTCCAAGGAGCCCCTAATGGACGCAAGTTTCGTCAACATCGCAATCGTGGTGGTGTACCTGGCCGCCATGCTGGCGTTCGGATGGTGGGGCAAGTCCCGCACCAAGAACAATAGCGACTTCCTCGTCGCCGGCCGGCGCCTCGGCCCGTTCCTCTACACCGGCACCATGGCCGCCGTCGTCCTGGGCGGCGCCTCCACCGTCGGCGGTGTGGGCCTTGGCTACAAGTTCGGCATCTCCGGCATGTGGCTCGTGGTCGCAATCGGCGCCGGCGTGCTGCTGCTGAGCCTGCTCTTCGCCCCCACCATCCAGAAGCTCAAGATCTACACGGTTTCGCAGATGCTGACCCTGCGTTATGGCAGCAAGTCCACGCAGACTTCCGGCATCGTCATGCTCGCCTACACGCTGATGCTGTGCGCCACCTCCACCAGCGCGTACGCCACCATCTTCGTGGTGCTCTTCGGCTGGGACCGCGCCCTCGCCATCGCCGTCGGTGGCTCGATCGTGCTGATCTACTCGACCATCGGCGGCATGTGGTCCATCACCTTGGCGGACCAGGTCCAGTTCGTCATCAAGACGGTCGGTATCTTCGTCCTGATGCTGCCCTTCACGCTCAACGCCGCCGGCGGACTCGACGGCATCCGTGCCCGTGTCGACGCCAGTTTCTTCCAGATTGACGGCATCGGCGTCCAGACGATCATCACCTATTTCGTCGTCTACACTCTGGGCCTGCTGATCGGCCAGGACATCTGGCAGCGCGTCTTCACCGCCAAGACCCCGACAGTTGCCCGCTGGGGCGGCGCCACGGCCGGCGTCTACTGCATTCTCTACGGTGCGGCCGGCGCCCTGATCGGCCTCGGCGCCCGCGTCGCGCTGCCGGACATCGACGTCGCCAACCTCGGCAAGGACGTTGTCTACGCCGAGGTCGCCACGCAGATCCTGCCGATCGGCATCGGCGGCCTGGTGCTCGCCGCGGCCGTCGCCGCCATGATGTCCACTGCCTCCGGCGCACTGATCGCTGCCGCCACCGTGGCCCGCGCCGATGTGCTGCCGTTCGTCGCCAGCTGGTTCGGCAAGAACATCAACACCGACGACACGGACAACCCGGAGCACGACGTCAAAGCCAACCGCATGTGGGTCCTGGGGCTCGGCATCGTGGCGATCATCATCGCCGTAATCACCAAGGATGTAGTCGCGGCGCTTACCATCGCCTACGACATCTTGGTCGGCGGCCTCCTTGTGGCCATTCTCGGCGGCCTGGTCTGGAAGCGCGGCACCGGTCACGCAGCAGCGGCTTCCATGGCCGTGGGTTCAGTCATTACCCTCGGCACCATGATCGTCCTGGAGATCAACGCCGAGGTTCCGCTGGACGGCATCTACGCCAACGAGCCGATCTACTTCGGCCTGGCGGCCTCCGCGATCGTCTACATCGCCGTGTCGCTGCTGACCAAGCCGACAGATCCCGCGGTCATGAAGAACTGGAAGCGGCGGGTTGCCGGCGAGGCATCCGAGGACGAATCGATTACCGTTCCGGCGCACTAGGTTCCGCTGGTTTACTTTCCGCGGGTCAATGACGGCGGTGCCTCCCCTCGCAGGGGGAGGCACCGCTGTCGGACTTTAAAGCCTTTGGCGAATCATTCATTCTCCTCCGGCTCAAGGAATTCTTCCCCTTCCAGGGGCACCACCGGCTTCTCGTCGCCCAGGAAGTCCTCCGCGTCCAGGGGAACGAGCCGATCGGCCTCTTCGAGAAGCTCCTCGTCCTCGGTCTCCGCGGCATCGCTGACGGGCGCGTCCTCGGCGTAGTCGTAGGCGGGATCGGACTCGAGTGACTCCCGGGCCGGCTGGATGGGATGTGATGCGGTGCTATCCATGGTGCAACCTCCGTGCGGCTTCGGTGGCGGCAGAGGCCCGGGGACCCCGCCCTGGGTTTCATTCGAACACCGCGGACACGGACGGTCAAGGGCCCACAATTGCTGCCGGAAAGCAGCCGCGGACGGCTCCGCCGCGGCAGGGCAGTTACGGCCTCCCTAAACTTTCCGCTGAGGATGGCCAGCCGGAAAAGCGCGGAATTACGCGGTACTCTGGAGTCGCAATGGGGCCGGACCACGCCCGACCAAACCCAGGAGTTTTTCGTGTCTCAGCACACCGAATCGGACTGCAACGATTCCTCGCAGCAACACCCGACACCAGCCTCTTCGGACCGCACGGATCCGCGTCCCGCCCCGCCACACGCCGCCACTGCCCCCGCCGCAACTCCCAGCACAGCACCAACCTCGGCTCCCAATTCAGAATCGAGTTCAGAACCGAGTTCAGAACCGAGCGCCGCGGACGTCAAGCGCTGGCGCCAGTATCTCGCCGATGAGCGTGCCGAGGCGGCCGTCTACCGGGACCTGGCGCAGAACCGCTCCGGCGAGGAGCGCGCCATCCTGCTGGCGCTGGCCGAGGCCGAGGGGCGCCATGAGGCACACTGGCTCCAACTGCTGGGCGAGCACGCCGGCAAGGACCGGCATGCCTCACTGCGGAGCCGCCTCCTGGGCTTCCTGGCCCGGCACTTCGGCTCGGTCTTCGTCCTGGCCCTGGCCCAGCGGGCGGAGAGCCGCTCCCCGTACGCCACTGAATCGTTCGCCACACCGGCCATGGTCGCCGACGAGCAGATCCATGAAGAAGTGGTCCGCGGACTGGCCACCCGGGGCCGCAACCGGCTGGCGGGAACGTTCCGGGCCGCCGTCTTCGGCGCCAACGACGGGCTGGTCAGCAACCTGTCCCTCGTCATGGGCATGGCTGCCTCGGGCGTGGGAAGCCAGGTGGTGCTGCTCAGCGGCGTCGCCGGGCTGCTGGCCGGTGCACTGTCCATGGGGGCCGGCGAGTTCATCTCCGTGCGGTCCCAGCGGGAGCTTCTCGCCGCGACCCGTCCCACCCAGATCACGTTGGCGGCGGCGCCGCTGCTGGACATCGAGCACAACGAACTCCTGCTCGTCTACCTGGCCCGCGGCATGTCCCGGGAGGCCGCAGAGCACCGCGTCGCGGAGCGGATGGGCCTGCTGGACTGCGACTGCGATCCGAGCCTGTCCCTGCGGCCGGAACTGCCCGAGAGCGGGGACCAGCACGAGGCAGTCGGCACCGCGTGGGGCGCGGCGGCGTCGAGCTTCTGCTTCTTCGCCTCCGGTGCGATCGTGCCCATCATTCCCTTCCTGCTCGGCATGACAGGACTCGCCGCACTGGTGGTTTCCGCGGGCCTCGTCGGCTTGGCACTGCTGCTCACTGGTGGTGTCGTGGGCCTGCTCTCGGGCACCTCGCCCGCCACCCGCGGCCTGCGGCAACTGGCCATCGGCATGGGCGCCGCCGGCGTGACGTACTTGCTGGGCATGGCCTTTGGCGCTGTGGTTGGCTAGTGGACGATCCTGTTTTTCGGGACCGCGGGCCACGGCACAGCCGGGGCACCACGGCGCTGCGGGTTGTCAGAAACCTTGCCGCCGCCGCAGTAATCGCCGGCGGGGCCTTCCTCACGGCCGGACTCGTCTACGGCGACCCCCGGTTCACGGGCCTCTTCGAGGTCAACCGCGGAGCGCACAACGCAGGCCGTGACCTGCCGGTGGCGCCGCGGTCCGGCCAGGAGTCCGGCCAGCCCGCCGTGCCGGCCGGAGGGGACCGGACGGACACTCCCCCGCCCGGGCTCGAGGAGCAGGACCAACCCCTCGGCACGCCCCGGAAACCGGAGGCGGCCAGCGCCTCCTATAAGTTCCTCGCGACGAACGACGACGGCGCCCCGGTGGGTTACTCGCCGTGCCGGCCGCTGCACTACGTCATCAACGCCGCCCTGGCCCCGCAGGGCGCCGAGCGGCTCGTGGAAGACTCCATCCGGACGATCTCGGAGGCTACCGGGATCACGTTCATCAATGACGGCCCCACGTTTGAGTCGCCCTCGCCAACCCGCGCGCCCTACCAGAAGGATCTCTACGGGGACCGGTGGGCGCCGCTGCTGATCGCCTGGACCACGCCGGAGCAGGCCCCGCAGCTCAAAGGTCCGGTGATCGGCACCGGCGGCAGCACCCACTTCAGTTTCGGCGACGGTCCCAAAAGCTTCGTCACCGGCAGCCTGGAACTGGATGCCCCGCAAATCGCGGAAGACCTGGACCGGTCCGAGGGTGCGGCCTATGCCACGGCCGTGATCCTGCACGAACTCGGCCATGTGATGGGCCTGGAGCATGTCGATGACCCGGCCCAGCTGATGTACCCGGAGATCGGAGCCCCGGACGGGCTAGCCGACGGCGACCTGAACGGGCTCTACGAGCTCGGCCACGCCCAGTGCCGCAAGGACCTCTGACACCGGTTGCGCTATCACTTTTGGTGGCCATTCCGGGGTTTTAAGGCCTGGAAGTGATAGCGCAACGGGGTGGGGGAAGGTCGGTCAGGAGACCTGGAGGCCGCCGTTGATGTCGTACGTGGCCGCGGTGATGTAACCGGCGTCCGGGCCGAGCAGGAAGGCGATGAGGGCCGCCACTTCCTCGCGGCTGCCGACCCGTCCCATCATGATGCCCTCGGACATCTGCGCCTTGCGGTCCTCGCTCAGCGTTCCGCCCATGATGTCGGTGTCGATGGGGCCGGGGGCGATGGCGTTGACGGTGACGCCGAATTCGCCCACTTCGCGGGCCAGGGCGCGGGTGAAACCGATGATCCCGGCCTTGGACGCGCTGTACGCGACCTTGGAGTAGGTGCCGCCGCCCCGCTGGGCAGAAATCGAGGAGATGCTCACGATCCGCCCGAGCTTGCGCTCGATCATGCCCTTGAGCACCCGCTGGGAGACGATGAAGGATCCGCGCATGTTGATGGCGAAGACCTTGTCCCATTCTTCGACAGTGGTTTCCATGAACGTCGTCGGGGAACTGATACCGGCCAGGTTGGCCAGGGCCACGATCGGGGGCAGCGAGCCCTCGATTTCCGTGATGGCCCGGTCTACCGACGCGGCGTCGGAGACGTCCGCGCCGACGCCGATGGCCTTGACGGCACGGTTGGAACCGATTTCGGCGGCAGCCGCGGCAGCATCCTCGGCGTTGATGTCCAGGATTGCGATGGACCAGCCCTCGCTGGCCAGGCGGTCGGCGGCGGCGCGGCCGATGCCGCGGGCTGACGCGGCGCCGGTCAGGACCACGGTGCGTTCAGTGGGGAAGGGGGTAATTGATGTCATGACGAAGGTTCCTTCAGGGAGTTCGGGATCAGGGTACTTTGGCCGTGTCGACGGCGGCGGCCGCTGCGACCGCGGGGTCCAGGGCGGCGTCGCCTTCGGGGCGCTTACGGGCGTAGAGGTAGGTGGCCACGGCGGTGAGGCACAGGCAGAGGGAGAGGAACAGCAGCCCGCTTTGGTTGCTGCCGGTAGCGTCCTTGAGGAGCCCGACGGCGTACGGGGAGACGAATCCGCCGAGGTTTCCGAGGGAGTTCACCAGGGCGAGGCCGGAAGCGGCGGCCGCACCGGTGAGCGCCGCGGAGGGCATCGAGAGGAACGGGGCAATGGCACCGTAGATCCCCATGGCCGAGAGCGTCAGGCCGACCATCGCGAGGAACGGGTTGACCGGCAGCAGGTAGCCGGCGGCGAGGAGTCCAACGCCCGCGAGCACCATGCTGACCGCTGAGTGCCAGGCACGCTTGCCGGTCCGGTCCGCGCGCTTGCTCCAGAAGTAGACGAATACTGCGGCCACGGCATAGGGGATGAAGACGATGAAGCCGACTTCAGCCGTGGAGAACTTGCCGAGGGCTGCGACGATGGTGGGCATCCACAGGCCCAGACCGTAGATCCCGCACACCAGGCCGAAGTACAGGGCGGAGTAGACCAGGGTGCGCTTGTCCTTGAGCCCGGCCATGAAGTTGTGCTTCCCGGACTGGGACTTGGCCGCCAGTTCGGCGTCCATGGTGGCGGTGAGCCAGTTGCGCTCGTCGACGTTGAGCCATTTGGCGTCCCGCGGGCGGTCCGTCATGAGGATGGGCGTCAGCAGCCCCAGGGCGATCGCCGGGATGCCTTCGATGATGTAGAGCCACTGCCAGCCCTGGAGGCCCATGATGCCGTCCATCTGCAGCAGGAGCCCGGAGACCGGGGCGCCCAGCGCATTGGATACGGGCTGGGCGAGGATGAAGATGCCCAGCACGGTGACGCGCTGCGCGGCGGGGAACCACAGCGTCAGGTAGAACAGGATCGCCGGGAAGAATCCGGCCTCGGCGGCACCGAGCAGGAACCGGATGATGTAGTAGGTGGTTTCACCGTTGACCAGGCACATCGCGGTGGCGAAGATGCCCCATGTGATCAGGATGCGGGCCAGCCACTTGCGAGCGCCGAACCGGTACATGCCGGCGTTGCTGGGAACCTCGAGGAGGGCGTAGCCGAGGAAGAAGATGCCGGCGCCAAGGCCGTAGGCAGCGGCGTTCAGGCCAATGTCCTCGCTCATGGTGAGCTTGGCGAATCCGACGTTGTTGCGGTCCAGGTAGGCAACGAAGTAGAGCAGGACAATCAGGGGCATGACGCGGCGGCGGACCTTACGGAGCGTGCGGTCGCCCAGTTCGCCGAGTCCGGAAGACTTGGGGGCTAATGAAGTCATCATCGACCTTCTTACGTGGTTTCCTGCCCTGCGGCTGTGCCGGGCCAGGAAATCGGTGGATTGGGGTAGGTCATCCTGCCCGCTTGGAAGCGCGTGCTGCAGGAATCTTGTTGAGTCAGATGTCAGACATCTGATTCAAGAACTAGGCACGATGCTAGAATGTGATTCGGGTTACGTCAAGAGCCCGGGGGCGGACGTCAGGACTTGGCGCCCCGCACGTAGCGTTCGTAGTCAGCATTTGTCTGGTCCATGTGCTCGTCCATCGCCTGCCGCGAGCGCTCGGCGTCGCCGCTGAGGATGCTGTCCATGACCCGTTGGTGGTAATCGATGGCGTGCTGCTGGATCACGCCGACGGCCGACGTTTCGCGTCGGGTGATGTACAGCAGCTGGCCCAGCTGGCCAAACAGGGCACGGACGAACGGGTTGCCGGAAGCCCTCAGGACGGCGTCGTGGAAGCCAATGTCCGCTTCGACGAAGCGGTCCAGGTCGCCGGACTCGTGGAAGCGCTTCATGTCCTCAATGCACTCGCGCATCCGCTCGGCGTGCTCCGGGGTGTAGCGTTTGGCGGCAAGCGCGGCTGCCCCGGTCTCCACCATGCGGCGCATCTCGATCAGTCCCACCGAGACCTGTTCGGCCGCGTTGCCGTGCGAGGCCGCCTTGAAGATCGCGTCCAGGCCGGTCCAGTTGTCCGTGGGGTTGACGAAGGTTCCCCTGCCGGCCTTCACGTAGAGGATGTTTTGTGCGCGGAGCGCCTTGAGGGCTTCGCGCACGGTCAGCCGGCTGACGCCGTAGGCCTTGGCGATGTCTGCTTCCGGCGGAATCGTGCTGTGGGGTTGGAGCTTTCCGTCAAGGATTTCGTTTAGCAGGCCGTCGACGAGATCGTCGACCAGTGTCCTGCGGCCCATCCCAGTTCCCACCTTCAGTCGCCTTTCGTGCTGCCATCCACATTACCCAAGTCCGGGTGCGCGGCCATGTATGCGTCGAGCAAGGCCAGTGTCTGTTCCAGGTTGGCCGGATGGCGGCGCAGGTAGCCGGCCAGCCGGAGCAGGCTCTTGCCGCGGACCGGCCGCGCGTCCCATTGTTCGGTGACCAAGGTGCCGGCGGTGCCGTCAGGGCCAGTGGATGGTTCGAGCAGGTAGCGCCACACGTGGCCGTAGAAGTGCCGCCACGCGATCCGGCGGCCTTCGTCGAACTCGCAGACCCTATTGAGGATCTTGTAGTTCACCCGCATGTTCATTTGCATGCCGAACCTGGCGCCGAGGTACAGCCGCCGGGGCCCGCGCGGCTGGGCGCCCTTGACGGTGCCCGAGCCGTCAATCACGCTGTGAAGGGCGGGCGTGGCGAGCACGTCGAAGATGGCACTGGGGGCAGCGGCGATGTACCGGCTGCGGGACACGAGATAGCGGGCGTTCATCTGGCAATCCTAGTCCGGGATCATGTTGCAGAATGAGGCATGCAGACTTCCCGCAACCTCCTTGGCGGCCGGCCGCGCATCGGCGTTCCCGTCCGCCTGACCAGCTCCTCCGATCCGGACCCGCGCGTGGCGAAAGCCAACGGATTGTTCGGATACATCGTGGAGTTGCTGCGTGAGGGCGGCGCCGAACCGGTGCCGCTCACCGCTGCCGGAATGCACGACGGCGGTCCCGCGGCAAAGCTGGCGTCTCTCGACGGCGTGGTGCTTCCCGGCGGCGGCGACCTCGCCCCCGGCCTCTACGGCGAGACACAATCCGATCTCTGCTACGACGTCAGCCATGCCCAGGACGAGCTGGACCTCGCGGTGGCGCGGCACGCGATCGATGCCGGGGTGCCGGTACTGGGCATCTGCCGTGGGCATCAGCTGCTCAACGTGCTCTACGGCGGGACCCTGGTCCAGGACATGGAGCCGGGAATGGTGGCGCACCTCGTTCCCGCACCGGCGCACGGGTCCGGTCCGTGGGCCTGGCACGAGGTGACGGTTGGGGCCGGTTCCAAGGTGGCCGCCCTGTACGGGAGCGGATCCGGTGCCGTAAGCGTGAAGATCGCCTCGGGTCACCATCAGGCTGTGGCCCGGGTGGCCGGTGGGTTGCAGGTGACGGCCGTGGCGGAGGACGGGACGGTCGAGGCGCTGGAGGATCCGGAGCGCTGGGTGGCCTCGGTCCAGTGGCACCCCGAAGCCTTGGAACTCCCCGCCGGGGAGCGGCTCGCGCCGTTCCGGGCCTTCGTGGAGGTGTGCCGGACCCGGCCCTGAGATCAGACCGGAAACCCCGGAGCCCTGGGCTCCGGGGTTTCCGTTTCACTGCATTCGATCCGGGCCGGTGGCCTCGCCCGAGGCCGCGCTCACCCGGCGACGCTCAGCAGACGACGCTCAGCAGGCGGTGCTCGCCCGGCGACGCTCACCCGGCCACGCTCACCTGGCGACGCTCAGGGCCACGCGGACCGGCACGCCGGTGGCCAGCGATTCCTGCGCGGCATCGGCCACCCGGGACGCCGCCACGGCGTCTTCGGGGGTGCAGGGGTTCTCCCGGCGGCCAAGGATCAGTTCCACGAAGGCAGCCATCTCGGAGCGGTAGGCCTGGTCGAACCGCTCGGCAAACGTCAGGTGCGGTTTCCCGGCGGGGAACGTGATCCCGGCTTCGGCGGAGGCCAGCGCCGCCTTGTTGTCCAGACCCACCATCAGCGAACTCCGGGAGCCCTGGATTTCCAGCCGGACGTCGTGGCCGGCCCCGTTGTAGCGGGTGGCGGAAACCGTTCCCACGGTGCCGTCGTCGAACGTCACCAGCGCCAGGGCCGTATCCACATCACCGGCCTCGCCAATGGCCGGATCCCCGTTGTTGGAGCCCTTGGCGTACACCTCGACGATTTCGCGGCCCGTGAGCCAGCGCAGGATGTCGAAATCGTGGACCGAGCAGTCCCGGAACAACCCGCCCGAGCCGGCCAGGAACTCGACCGGCGGCGGCGTCATGTCGCAGGTGACTGCGCGCAGGGAATGGATCCAGCCCAGCTCGCCGGCCTGGTAGGCGCGGCGGGCTTCCAGGTAGCCGGCGTCGAACCGGCGCTGATGCCCGATCTGGACCACGCCTTGCCGGTCCCGGATGTAGTCGAGCACCGGCAGGGCATCGGTCACGTTCAGGGCTACGGGCTTCTCGCAAAAGACCGGGATCCCGGCGTCCACACCCGCCTTGATGAGTTCGGGGTGGGTTCCCGTTCCGGTGGCGATGACCAGGCCGTCGAGCCCGGAGCCAAGCAACGCCTGCACCGACGGCAGGAATTCCGCGCCGAGACCGGAGGCCACCGTCCGGGCATGCTCGTCGGCGACGTCCGTGAGCCGGAGCCGGACGTTGATGCCCTGCGGATTCATGACCTCGTTGAGGGCGGCGATGTTGTTGGCATGCATGACGCCGATCCGCCCCACCCCGACGAGTCCGAGAACGACGTCCTTCATGCGGCTGCCTTGGCGGTCACGGTGAACGCTGAACGGAAGGCCTCCAGGGCCGCGTAACTGTCTCCACTGGCCCAGGCTTCCATGCCCACTGTCCCTTCGTAGCCTTCCTCCGCGAGCGCCCTGGCGACGGCCGCATAGTTGATTTCCCCGGTTCCGGGTTCACAGCGGCCGGGAACGTCCGCCACCTGGATTTCGCCGATGTACGGCAGGGCACTGCGGACGAGCTCGATCAGGTTCCCCTCCCCCATTTGGGCGTGGTACAGATCCAGCATGAGCCTGGCGTTCGGGTGCCCGGCGGCCTGCACGAGCGCCAGCGTGTCCTTGGCCCGGGCCAGCGGGATACCGGGGTGATCCAGGATCGTGTTGAGGTTCTCGAGGCAGAACGTCACCCCGTACTTCTCACCGAGCTGCCCGAGCCGTTCCAGGGTCCGGGCGCCGGTGGCCCACATGTGGCCGCTGGACCGGTAGACCGGCCTGGCGGCGTGGCCGTCGACGAGTTCCGCCGGGTGGACCACCAGCCGGCTGACGCCAAGCTCCAGGGCAGTAGGGATCAGGGACTCGGCGGTCCGCACGACGTCGTCCGCGGTGTCGGGATCCACGAGGCTGCCGGAGATGTATCCGGTCATGGACGAAAACACCGCCCCGGTGGCCTTGAGCGCGCCGATGTCTTTGGACCGCGAGTCCCAGAGCTCGACGTCGAAGCCGGCTTCGTGGAGCCGGCGCACCCGCTCCGTGAACGGCAGGTCCGTGAAGACCATCTCAGCGCAGACGGCGAGCCGCATCAGAGGACCGCCCTCTCGTTGACGGCCACCGGCGTGCCCTGCTTGACCGACTCGATGCAGGCCAGCGCCATGGCCAGTGCGCGCCGGGCGTCATTGGCTCCCGGCGTGAGCGTGAACGGCTTCGACGCCGGCGCTGTATCGTCACTGCGGCCGTCGCGCCGGGCGCGCACGGCGTCGGCGAAGTCCACGAGCTCGTCCGTGTAGGCCTGCCGGAAGAGCTCGACGTTCAGCCGTGGGGTG
The DNA here is from genome assembly GCF_056401435.1 of Arthrobacter sp. P4_F10. Lineage (NCBI taxonomy): Bacteria > Bacillati > Actinomycetota > Actinomycetes > Micrococcales > Micrococcaceae > Arthrobacter > Arthrobacter sp. P4_F10. The sequence goes on along the minus strand of NZ_JBFUJJ010000011.1, from coordinate 73,368 downwards.
TCGGCGGACATCCCCTCGGCGGTGTACCGGCGGGCGGCGGTTTCGGTGGCGCGGCCGGCCTGGACCATGCCGCGCGAGCCGAAGACCTCCCCACGGATGTCGTAGCCGTACAGTGCGCTGAAGTTCGCCTCTGCGACGGCGATTGCGCCGTTGCTGTACCGGATGGTCACGACGGCGGTGTCCAGGAAGCCCTGGTCCCGCAGGCCCGGTTCCACGAGCGCGTCGGCGACGGCGTAGACCTCCACCGGTTCGGCGCCTTCGTTGAACCAGTTCAGGGTGTCGAAGTCGTGGATCAGGGTTTCGAGGAAGATGGTCCACGCCGGGATCCTTGCGGCGTGGCCAATGCTTCCGCTGCCCGGGTCCCGGGTCAGCGAACGCAGCAGTTGCGGCTCCCCCGCGATTCCGGCGGCGAGATCCTTCTTGGCTGCCTGGAAGTCCGCGGCGTACCGGCGGTTGAAGCCGATCTGGAAGTGCACCCCGGCGGCTTCGACGGCGGCCAGGGCCGCGTCGAGCTCCTCGAGCCCCAGGCCCGCGGGCTTCTCACAGAAGACGTGCTTTCCGGCGGCTGCGGCCTGGCTGATCAGGGCGGAGTGGAAGCGTGCGGGGCTGGCGATGACGACCGCGTCAATCTCCGGGTCGGCCAGGAGGTCGGCGGCGTCGGCGGTCACCTTCGTGGTGCCCAGCGCGCCGGCCAGCGCTTCGGCGGATTCAAGGTTCGGATCCGCGATGGCGGCAAGGACGGCACCGGGGACGCGGCGGGCGATGCTCTCGGCGTGGAAGGCGCCCATCCAGCCCGAGCCGATGAGCCCGATCCGCACGGGCAGGGCGACGTCGGACGGGTTGCGGTTGAGGTAAGCCAAAGGCTTGTCCTTTCAGGAATTGGGACGGCAGTTACTCGTAGGTCTTGCCGGTGGTCTGGGACACGTCGGCGACTTCGCTCTGGACTTCCTTGACCACGTCGCCGTGGCCTCCGAGTTGTTCAAGTTCGTGGGCGAGTTCGGCGAGTTCGGCGCCGCCGGCCATTTGGGCCGTGAGTTCGTCGAGGGTGATGTCCTTCTTGTCGTAGTAGCCGATCGATTTGCCGCGTTTGAGCAACAGGAAGCGGTCCCCGACCGGGAAGGCGTGGTGCGGGTTGTGGGTGATGAAGATGACGCCGAGGCCGCGGTCGCGGGCCTGCAGGATGTAGCGGAGCACCACGCCGGACTGCTTTACGCCCAGGGCCGCGGTGGGCTCATCCAGGATCAGGACCTTCGCGCCGAAGTACACGGCACGGGCGATCGCGACACACTGGCGTTCACCGCCGGAGAGCTGGCCGATGGGCTGCTCCACGTCGCGCAGGTCGATGCCCATCGCGGCGAGTTCCTTGAGCGTGATCTCCTTCATCTTTTCGACGTCCATGCTCTTGAACGGGCCGAATCCAGAGGTCAGTTCCGAGCCGAGGAAGAAGTTCCGCCAGATCGGCATCAGCGGCACCACCGCGAGGTCCTGGTAGACGGTGGCGATGCCCACATCGAGGGCGTCACGGGGCGAGCTGAACTTCCGCTCCTCCCCCATGACCTTCAGGATCCCGGCGTCGTGCTGGTGCAGGCCGGCGATGATCTTGATCAGCGTGGACTTGCCCGCGCCGTTATCGCCCAGCACGCAGGTGACGCGGCCGTTGTCCACTGCCATGGTGACATCGGACAGGGCGATGATGTTCCCGTAGTGCTTGGCGACCCCGTCGAGGGAGAGCAGGTGCACGGGGGTGTGGGTGAGTGGGTCTTTTTCGTTCTGGAGCAACGTTTGCTGGTCGATCTCTTTGGCATTCATTTTTCCGGGCCCCTTTACTTCAGTTCCGCGCGGCGCTTGACGATGAGGTTGACGATGGTGGCCAGCAGCAGCATCAGGCCCAGGAAGAACTTGAACCAGTCCGGGTTCCACTGGGCGTAGACGATGCCCTTGTTGGCCATGCCGAAGATGAACGCCCCGATCGCGCCGCCGATCGCCGAGCCGTAGCCGCCGGTGAGGAGGCAGCCGCCGATCACCGCGGCGATGATGTAGAGGAACTCGTTGCCCACGCCCTCACCGGACTGCACGGTGTCGAAGGCGAAGAGGTTGTGCATGCCCAGGACCCAGGCGCAGAAGCCCACGGCCATGAACAGGCCGATCTTGGTGGCCTTGACCGGCACACCCACGGCGCGGGCCGCGTTCGCGTCGCCGCCGACGGCGAAGATCCAGTTCCCGACCCGGGTCCGCATCAGCACCCAGGTGGCCACCGCGACCAGCGCAAACCAGTAGAACACGGTGATTTTGATGTCGACGCCGCCGATGTTCACCGAGGAGGCGAAGACCGCCCGGGCGGAGGCGAAGCCGTCCATGTTGGAGATCGAGGGTGAGGACACGGAGCCGCCGATCAGGCGCGTCAGGCCCAGGTTCAGGCCGGTCAGCATCAGGAACGTGGCCAGGGTGACGATGAAGGACGGCAGCTTGGTCTTGATCAGGATCCACCCGTTGATGAACCCGATGGACAAGGAGACCACCAGGGCCAGGGCGACGCCGACCCAGACGTTCGTGGTGAAGTACCAGCTAAACAGCGACGCCGTCAGCGCCGAGGTGATCACCGCGACACCGGTGGAGAGGTCGAACTCCCCGCCGATCATGAGCAAGGACACCCCCACCGCCATGATCCCGATCGTGGAACTGCCGTACAGGATGGTTGCCAGGGCACCGGGCTGGGTAAAGGTCGGGGACACCAACGCGAAGAAGATGAAGAGGACGATCGCGCCTACCAGGGCACCGACCTCGGGACGTCCGAGCAGTTTCTGGAACGGACTGCGCTTGGCGACGCGCTCATCGGGCGCCGGCGACTTTGTCTTTGTCTGGGTGATGGTCATGATGATTCTCCTTGCTGCCGGGCCGGCGCGAACCGGCCCGGCCAGCGGGCTGTTAGCGGACGCCCTGCTGGGCGAAGGTCAGGACATCGGCCGCATTTGATTTGTCGATGACCGCCGGGCCCGTCAGCACAGGCTGGCCGCCGCCGATCTTGAAGCCGCCGCGCTTGTTCTGCCAGATGGCGTCGACGGCTCCGTAGCCCTGCAGCCACGGCTGCTGGTCCACGGTGAACAGAACTGCACCATCCGCGATCTTCTGGGCGAGATCCGCGTTCAGGTCGAAACTTGCAACCTTGGCAGAGCTGCCGGCGTCGGTGACCGACTTGAGGAGAGTCAGCGTGATGGGGGCGCCGAGGCCGATGATGACGTCGGCGTCCTTGGAAGCCTGGAGCTTGGCCGTCGCGGTGGACTGAACGGAGGTCATATCCTTGCCATCGACGTAAAGGATCTCCGTTCCAGGCACCTTCGCCTTGACGCCCGCGCAGCGTGCTTCAAGTCCCACGTGGCCCTGTTCCTGAATCACGCAGACCGGGTGCTTGAAGTTCTCTGCCGCGAGCCGGGTGCCGACTGCCTCACCGGCGAGCTGCTCGTTGGAGCCGAAGTGGGTGAAGGCTCCGAGCGCCTGGGAGACCCCTTCGCCGGCGTTGAGGCTCACAATGGGGATGCCGGCGTCCGTGGCCTTCTTCAGGACGTCTTTGAGGGCTTCAGGCTTGGCGAGCGTGACCGCGATGCCGTCGACCTTCTGGTCGATAGCCTGCTGGATGAGTTGGGCCTGGCGCCCGGCTTCGGGATCCGACGTGTAGAGGAGCTCAACGTTGTCCTTCGCCGATGCTTCCTCGGCGCCCTTGCGAACAATGTCCCAGAAGGTGTCACCTGCTGCTGCATGGGTGATCAGGGCGATCTTGATCCGGTCTGTAGTGGCAACTTGGCCTCCGCCAGCCGCATTGCCTGAGTCTGCGGGCTTCCCGCCGGTGCTGGAACACGCGCTCAGGGCCAGCATGGGTACAACGGCCGCCACGAGGGTCGCCTTCCGCCACGAGAACTTGGTCACGATCAATCTCCTTTGATTCCGGGCCACGCCGGCCGCTTCATCGCGTCGGTCCATGAGCCATCTACAACCGATCATGGTGACTCCAATCACAGTTGTCAATAGTTTGTCCTGACATTAGGATGTTTTGACGTAACACAATGCCGAAGAGTCGACAAATTTTCGGACCTGACCATGCCGAACGCGTCCGCCCGGCCCCTACACCCCCGGCCCCTCAGGGTGGCCCTTGGCTGCCCGTGGCGGCCCTGCTACTATCAGAAAAAGGCAGTATGTCCTATCAAGCGAACATAGCCTGACATGCGCGGATAGGCCGGCACTTCGGCCGCCGCGGAGCACAAGGGAGCACGCCCAGTGACGAATCAACTTAATCTGCGGATCGACCGCTCTTCCCCAGTGCCGCTGTACCACCAAGTGGTGCAGGGCATCGAGGCCGCGATACACACGGGGCTGCTGGAACCCGGCAGCCGGCTGGAAAATGAGATCGACCTGGCCGCCCAGCTGAACCTTTCCCGGCCCACCATGCGCAAAGCCATGGATGAGCTGGTCCGCTCCGGCCTGCTGGTCCGCAAGCGCGGCGTCGGCACCCAGGTGGTCTCCAGCCAGGTCCGCCGCCCGCTGGAACTGTCCAGCCTCTACGACGACCTCAGCAACAACGGCAGCAAGCCCACCACCGACGTGCTCAGCTTCTCGCACGAGGAGGCGGACGCCGTGACCCGGACAGCACTGCACCTTCCGGCCGGCGCCAAGGTCTACCACTTCACCAGGCTCCGGAAAGTGGGCGGCAAGCCGCTGGCCCTGATGGAGAACTGGGTGCGGGACGACATCACGGCCATCGACGAGGCGAGCCTGGGTTCGCAGGGCCTCTACGCCATCCTGCGCAACGGCGGCGTGAACTTCCGCCTCGCCTCGCAGCGGATCGGCGCCATGATCGCCAACGACTACCAGGCGCCGCTGCTCGAGACCACGCCCGGCTCCGCCCTGGTCACCATGGAGCGGACCGCCGTGGACGACACCGGACGCAATGTGGAAACCGGCCACCACGTCTACCGGGCGGATTCCTACAGCTTCGAAATGACACTGGTTCAAAGATAAGAGTTCAGCGACGGGCGCCACCGGCTCCACCCCCGCACAACACACGCGCCTTCCTCCGGCGCGACAACGAAAGGGCAGCTTCCATGGCCAACTGGGTCTATCCGCTCGGCACCGCCGCCGAAGGCAAGTGGGACATTTCCATCGGGACGTCAGATTCGGGACTGGAGGTGGACGGCTGGGCGCACACCGGGCTGAAGGTCGCCACACTGGCGGCCGGCGGCGCCGTCGCGCTGGACGCCGCGGCGGAGGAACGCATCGTGATCCCGCTCAACGGCTCCTTTGTGGCGACCGTGGACGGGCAGGACTATCCCCTGGCCGGTCGGGACAGCGTCTTCAGCGGCCCCAGCGATGTGCTCTACACCGGAGCCGCCAAGGCAGTGACCATCACCTCGGCCGACGGCGGACGCGTGGCGGTAGCCACCGCCCCGGCCAAAGCCTCCTACCCGACCCGCCTCATCACCGCCGCCGAGACGCCGGTGGAACTGCGTGGAGCAGGCAACTGCTCCCGCCAGGTGCACAATTTTGGCACCCCCGCCGCGCTGGAGGCGGACCGTTTCATCGTCTGCGAGGTCCTCACCCCGGCCGGAAACTGGTCCTCCTATCCCCCGCACAAGCACGATGAGGAAAAGGACGGCGAGACCAGCCTCGAGGAGATCTACTACTTCGAAACCCGCGTGACGCCCGGAGCGCCGCAGCGGCCCGGCGCCGACGACGCGATCGGCTACCAGCGGGTCTACGCCTCCGACGACCGGCCCATCGACGTTGCGGCCGAGGTTCGGACCGGCGACGTCGTCCTGGTGCCCTACGGCTGGCACGGACCCGCCATGGCCGCCCCCGGCTACGACATGTATTACCTCAACGTCATGGCCGGCCCGGGCCCGGTCCGCGACTGGCTGATCAGCGATGACCCGCACCACAGCTGGATCCGCCAGACCTGGGAGGGCCAGGACCTGGACCCGCGGCTGCCGTTCGGCCGCCAGTCCGGCGGCTGGGCCGGCAGTTAGGCCGCTAGGCCGCACAGGCCCGGACGGTTAGCCGTTAAACGTGGCCGGGTGTGGTCCGGTGCGTCCGTTTCGCTCCAGGGAATTCACGGCTTCCAGTTCGCCCATGGCAAGATCAAAGCCGAAAACCTCCAGGTTCTCCCGGATCCTGGCCGGCGTCACTGACTTCGGGATGACGATCCTTCCCTGCTGCAGGTGCCAGCGCAGAATGATCTGCGCCGGGGTTCTGCCGTGCCGGGCGGCGATCTCCCGGAGGGCCGGATCTGCCAGCAGGGCACACTGGGCCAGCGGGCTCCAGGCCTCCGTCGCAATGCCCTGCGCCGCGTTGAACACCGTCACCGCGTGCTGCTGCAGGGCCGGGTGCAGCTCCACCTGGTTGACGGCCGGCACCGTTCCGCCGAGGTCGATGAGCCGCTGCAGGTGTCCCGGCTCGAAATTGGAGACGCCGATGGCCCTGACCCGGCCGTCGGCAAGGAGTTTCTCAAGTGCCAGCCAGGAGTCGGCGTACTGGTCCGATGCCGGCGCGGGCCAGTGGATCAGGTAAAGATCCAGGTAGTCGAGACCCAGTTTGTCCAGGCTGGCGTCAAAAGCAGCCAGGGCCGGCTCGTAGCCGAGGTCGTCGATCCAGAGCTTGGACGTGATGAACAGGTCCTCCCGGCCGATCCCGGATTCGGCGAGCGCGCGGCCAGTTCCGGTCTCGTTTCCGTAGATGGCGGCCGTGTCGATGCTCCGGTAGCCGGCCGCGAGCGCCGCTGCTACCGCCTCGGTGGTCTCGGCGTCGGGAATTTGAAAGACGCCGAAGCCCAGCTGTGGCATGCGTACCCCGTTGTTGAGGACGATATTGGGGATCGAGTTCATGGTGTCTCCTGTTGTTGTGGTCGGGCGGTCAGCGGGCAACGGCTGCAGCCTCGGTGGCCGGAAGGTCGGTGCTGGATTCCGCCGCTGCTGCGGCGGGAACGGTGGACTCGCCGGCCGCCGGCAGGTCGGCGTCGGGCTTCTTGGCGTGAGCCGCAGCGAACGCCATCACCGCCAGGCCCAGCAGGGTAATTCCGGCGCCGGCCCAGATGGGCGAGGTGTAGCCGAGGCCGGCGGTGATGGTGACGCCGCCCATCCAGGCGCCCAAGGCATTGCCGACGTTGAAGGCGCCGATGTTCGCGCCGGAGGCCAGGGTGGGAGCACTGCTGGCGTACTTCATGACGCGCATTTGCAGGCCCGGAACCGTGGCGAAGCCGAAGCCGCCCAGCAACACCATGGAGGCGATGGTCACCGGCTGGTTGCCGGCGGTCAGGGCGAAGACCACGAGCACCACCACCAGGACGGCGAGCACGACGAGCAGCGTGTGGTCCACATTCTTGTCGGCCGCCTTGCCGCCGACGGTGTTGCCGATGAAGAGCCCGACGCCGAAGAGGATCAGCAACCACGGGACCGTGGTGGCGGAGAAGCCGGTGACCTCGGTGAGGGTGAAGGCAATGTAGGTGAAGGCGCCGAACATGCCGCCGTAGCCGAGGATGGTGACGAGGATGGAGAGCCAGACCTGTCCGGACCGGAAGGCGCGGAGTTCCCCGCGAAGGCTGCCAGCGGCGTCGCCGGAGCCGGTCTTCGGCACCAGGGCCAGAATGCCGGCCAGGGCGAGGACGCCAATGACCGTGATCGCCCAGAACGTGGAGCGCCAGCCGGCGGCCTGTCCCAGCATGGTGCCGAACGGGACACCGAGCACATTCGCCGCCGTCAGGCCGGTGAACATGATCGCAATCGCCCCGGCCTTCTTGGTGGGCGCCACCATACTGGCGGCCACCACCGCGCCGATGCCGAAGAACGCGCCGTGCGAGAGCGCGGCGATGATGCGGCCGGCCATCATCATCGAATAGTCGGGCGCGAGCGCCGAGACGAGGTTGCCCGCGATGAAGAGCACCATCAGCACGGCCAGCACAGGCTTGCGTTCGAACCGCGTCACGGCCGCAGTGAGGCCAAGCGCCCCGACCACGACGGCGAGCGCGTAGCCGGAGATGAGCCAGCCGGCAGTGGCCTCGGTGACGCGGAAGTCTGCGGCCACTTGCGGCAGCAGGCCCATGATGACGAACTCGGTGAGTCCGATGCCGAACCCGCCGAGGGCGAGGGCTATCAGGCCAACAGGCATGGAGGTGCTCCTTACAAAGCTGTACGGGATGGGGTATGGCGCGTAAGCTAGTAGTTGCAGACGCGTTATTTATTGTTGCACAAGCAGATACAGCGCGCAAGCAACTATTATTTGATGTGCCCGGCAGCACCCCGCCGGGCACACGAGCTGAAGGGAAACACCTGATGGGCATCAAGGACGACGCCGTCGAGGTCCGGGCGCAAGGCTGGCGGACCCTGGCGGCCCTGCACGGGCTGATCGAGGCCGAGCTGGAGCGTTCCCTGCAGGCCGAGGCGCAGCTCTCCGTGGTGGAATACACCGTGCTGGACGCGCTGAGCCGGCAGGACGGCTGGCATATGCGGATGCAGCAGCTGGCCCGCGCCACCGCGTTGAGCGCGAGCGCCACCACGCGCCTGGTCAACAGGCTCGAAGACCGCGGGCTGCTGACCCGGATCCTATGCGCGGATGACCGCCGCGGGATCTACACCGAGCTCACTCCCAGCGGCATCACGTTGCTCGAGCAGAGCAGGCCGGTCCACGACGCCACGCTGGAGCGGGCACTGGCCGAGGCCCAGGAGGTGCCGGAACTGGCGCCGCTGGTCGACGCCCTCCCCCGCCTGCACGCCGCGCTCTAGCTCTGCACCCCCGCGCGGGAACGCAGACAGCACGCAGAAAGCCCCGCCCCGGAACGAACCCGGGCGGGGCTTGCTGCGTTGGAGCTAGGCGGTGGCGGGTTCCCTGGCGGCCGCCTGTTTGAAGAAGTGTTCCAGGTCTTCCAGGCTCTGGTCCTTGGTCTCCGGGACCACGCGCTTGACCCAGACGATGGCTGCCAGCTGGAGCCCGACGAAGATGAAGAACGTCGCGGAGACGCCAATCCAGGACACCATCTGCGGGAAGAAGAACCCGATCAGGAAGTTGATCATCCACAGTACGAAGACACAGATGCCCATGGCAATGCCGCGGACATGCAGCGGGAAGATTTCGGCCATGGTCAGCCACGTCACGGTGCCGATGCACGACTGCATCGAGGCGAGGAACGTCACCATGAACAGCAGCACCAGATAGCCGCGGAGGGTGCCTTCCGGGATGAGCATGGAGATGATGCCGATGGCCAGCAAGGATCCTGCCGTGCCGGTCAGGCCAGCGATCAGCATGGACTTCCGGGGCAAGCGCGACATGAGGGACATCCCGACGACGACGGCGGCCACCGAGGTCACGCCGTTGACGACGTTGGCAAGGCCGAGAAGGGTGCGGGAGGCGACGAGCAGTTCGGTGCTGGGCGAGAGCGAGCAGGCGATGGTGGCCACCGCAAAGATTATCGCGAGCCCCATGATGGTCCTGCGCCGGCCGAAGCGGTCCGACAGCCTGCCCGCCGAGATGGCGCCGAAGGCCGCGCCGAACAGCAGGGTGGAGGTCACCAGCCCCTCGGTCAGCGGGGTGAGGCCGAGGTCCCGCTGCATGAACGGCAGGGCACCGTTGATGACGCCGGTGTCGTAACCGAAGAGGAGGCCGCCAAACGTGGAAAAGAGCGCCACGCGTCGCATGTACCTCTTGGGATTCGAGGCGCCACCGGCAGTCCGGGCCGCCTTTGCCTGGCCCGCAGAATCAGATGCTGCCGCGGGCGGAACTGAGTTTGGCGCCGTTCTGTCGGACTCTGTGATGTCGTACGACGTTCTGTCGGGCGCCGTCATAGGCTGACCTTCTGGATCTGCTGCTTCATGGTCTCCAGCTGGTACCGGGAGACGTCAGCGGCGTTGTCGTCCTCGGCGAAAACGCTGGACACCATCACCGTGTCGTCACGGTCGAGGAAGCCGATCTCCTGCAGGCCGCCGAAGAACTCGTCCCAGTTGACGTCGCCGTCGCCGATTTTCAGGTGCTGGTGCACCCGGACGGGGTTGCCGGGCGGGTTGGTGATGTAGCGCAGTCCGTGCGAGGCGTGGTGGTCCATTGTGTCGGCGACGTGGACCAGGCGCAGCTTGTCGCCGGCGGCCCGCATGATCTCCAGCGGTGCGTTCTTCATGTGGAAGCTGTGCGAGGCCACGTAGACCAGGCCCACATTCTTCGAGTTCAGCCCGCGGATCACCCGGATCGCGGCCAGGCCCTCCTCGACGAAGTCGTCCGGGTGGGGATCGATCAGCAGGTCGATCCCCTCCCGTTCGATGATGGGGAGCAGCTCCTCCATGGAGCGGTAGAAGGCCCGCTCAGACTCTTCGGCCTTCTCCGGCCGGCCGCTGAACTCCGTGTTCATGGTGCTCACACCGAGGTCCACGGTGATCTGGATGGCGCGCTTCCAGTAGCGGACGGCGGCCTCGCGGGCGTCCTCGTCCGGCCCGGACCAGCGCAGCACGGGCAGCACCGACGCGATTTCGATTCCCGCGTCCTTGCAGGCCGCCTTCAGCTTGCCCACGAGCTCGTCGTCGGCCTTCGGGTGGTTGAAGAAGGGGATGAAATCGGCGTGCGGGGTCATCTGCATGTACTTGTAGCCGAGGTCGGCCACCACGCGCGGGAACTCGAGTAGTCCGTGGCTGTGGTGGAACGGGGTGGGGTCAAGGGCGATTTTCACGGTGAACACTCCATTGTGGATCTGGCGGACGCGCGGCCGGCCGGCGCCGTCTTAGCAGTAGAGGGCGCCGGCCGGCAGGGTTCCTAGCGGTAAAGGGCGGGCTTGGCGTTGAGCTTCACGGCGACCTTTTCGCCGTTCTTCTGCGCCTCGACGCCGGCCTCGCAGCAGGCGGCCGTGGCGTAGCCGTCCCAGGCGGTGGGGCCGCCGATCTCATCGCGCAGGGCCGCGTCCACCCAGGACTGGATTTCGACGTCGTACGCTGCACCGAAGCGTTCCTCGAAGCCGGGGGTGACCTCGCCGCCCCAGCGGCCGCTGCTGCGGGTGTACGGGCCCTTGTCCCCGCCGATGCTGACGATGCCGTCCTCGAAGGAAGCCTGGGTGGCCACCTCGTAGCCGAACTTCGCGTTGACGTAGATCTCGACGTCGGCCAGGACGCCGGACTCGGTCTCAATCAGTACGTGCTGCGGGTCGTGCTGCCCGGCCGGCGCGTTCCTCGTGGCCTTGCCGAGGCGGACCTGGACGGACGTGATTTCCTCGCCGGTGAAGTAGCGGATGGCGTCGAATTCGTGCACCACGGAGTCGTTGATCAGCATCTCGTTGGTGAAGCCCGCCGGGGTGGTGGGGTTCCGGTGCTGGTGGTGCAGCATGAGCAGCTCACCGAGTTCGGAGTCGCGGATGATCTTGCCAAGCGCGGCGTATTCGGCGTCGAAGCGGCGCATGAAGCCGACCTGGATGCGTTTGCGGCCCAGCTTCTGCTCGGCCTCGACAATCTTCCAAGAGGACCCGGCGTCCGGGGTGAGCGGCTTCTCGCAGAGGATCGGGATGTCCTTGGCGATCGCCTTGAGCAGGATGTCCTCGTGCAGGAAGCCGGGGGTGGCGATCAGCACGGCGTTGACGTCGCCGTTGTTGAGGGCTTCCTCGGCGTCGGCCAGGGCGACGGCGCCCGGGATGCCCTCGATGGCGGCCTGCGCCCGGGCGAGGTCGACGTCTACGACGGCGGCGACTTCCGCGCCGTGGATGCGGGTGTTGAGCCGCTGGATGTGGTCTGCGCCCATACGGCCGGCGCCGATGACGGCCACGCGGAGGATCTTTGTCATGGTGGGTTCCTTCGGGTTCTAGTTGACGGCGGTGCGGGAGCCGCAGGAGAGCAGGTAGTTGCGGGTGCGCTTGGCGATCGGCATCGGGACGTCGAAGGCCACGGGGTACATGTCCTGTTCCACAATGCCAAAGATCGGCCGGTTCAGGGCCTCCACGGCTTCGATGACGGCGCGCAGGTCCGGCAGGCCGTTCGGCGGTTCGGTCATGACGCCGGCCAGGTTGGCGGCGGCCCAAGTCATGTTTTCGGCGTTGACCTTTTTGAGGATGTCCGGGTTGATCTGCTTCAGGTGCAGGTAGCCGATCCGGTCCGGGTAGTTCTTGATCAGCTCAAGGCTGGAGGCTCCGCAGTATTCGGCGTGGCCGGTGTCCAGGCAGAGGTTGAGGTACTTGGCGTCCGTTGCGGCGAGCAGGGTTTCGATGTCCTCCTGCGCGCCGACGTGGGAGTCGGCATGCGAGTGGAACTGCTGCTTCAGGCCGAAATCCTCCAGCAGCGTCTTGCCGAGGCGGTTGTGGCCTGTGAAGAGGTCGCTCCACGCCTTTTCGGTGAGTTCGCCGCTCTCCACGGCTTCCCCGGTGACGTCGTCGCGCCACATGGCCGGGATGACCACGATGTGTTCCCCGCCCATCGCTGCCGTGAGTTCGGCGACCTTGCGGGCCGGTTCCCACGCGGTGTCCCACTGGTCCAGGCCGCGGTGGAAGGCCGTGAACACGGTGCCGGCCGAGATCTTCAGGTCACGCTGTTTGAGCTCTTCGGCGAGGCGGGCCGGATCGGTGGGGAGGTAGCCGTAAGGGCCCAGCTCGATCCACTTGTAGCCGGATTCGGCGACCTCGTCGAGGAAGCGTTCCCACGGGGTCTGCTTGGGGTCATCCGGGAACCAGACGCCCCAGGAGTCCGGCGCGGTGCCAATGATCAGCTTGTTGTCAGTCATTCCGATTCCTTCTCATCGATTGCTCCGCAAGTGCCCTTTTGGACGTTCAAAACGGCGGCTACGGAGCAGTCGATCGTGGTTGTTGGGTGGGCCCACGCCGCCAGGGTTCCCTGGCCGTGGGGCCCTACCGGCGAGGGCCCCTACCTGAGCTTGCGAAGGCTGGGAGCCGGTGGGGACTTGCGAGGCCAGGGTGGCGGTGGGGAGTCAGTTGGAGGGGAAGTTGTAGGAGGCGCCGGAGGCGTGGGTGGGTTCGGGCCACCGGGAGGTGACCACCTTGCCGCGGGTGTAGAAGGACACGCCCTCGGGGCCGTAGATGTGCTTGTCGCCGAAGAGCGAGGCCTTCCAGCCGCCGAAGGAGTGGTATGCCACGGGCACGGGCAGCGGGACGTTGATGCCGATCATGCCCACGGTGACGGAGCGCTGGAACTTCCGCGCCGCGGCGCCGGAGGAGGTGAAGATCGCGGTGCCGTTGCCGTAGGGGTTGGCGTTGATCAGGGCGATGCCGGCGTCGAGGTCCTCCACGCGGACCACCACGAGGACGGGTCCGAAGATTTCCTCGGTGTAGGCGGTCATTTCGGTCTTGACGTGGTCCAGGACGGTGGGGCCGACCCAGAAGCCGTCTTCGTGGCCGGGGACCACGAGGTCGCGGCCGTCCACCACCATGGCGGCGCCGGCCGTTTCGGCTTCGGTGACGATCTTCACGATCCGTTCCTTGGACGCCGGCGTGATGACCGGTCCCATGTCCGCGCCCGGCGCGGTGCCGTTGTTGACCTTGACGGCCAGGGCACGCTCTTCGACCTTCTTGACCAGCAGGTCGGCTGCTTCACCGACGGCGACGGCGACCGAGATGGCCATGCAGCGCTCGCCGGCGGAGCCGAAGGCCGCGGCGGCGAGGTGGTCGGCGGCGTTGTCGAGGTCGGCGTCGGGCAGGATGATCGCGTGGTTCTTGGCGCCGCCGAGGGCCTGGACGCGCTTGCCGTGGGCGGTGGCGGTCTCGTGGACGTACCGGGCGATCGGGGTGGAGCCGACGAAGGAGATGCCGTCCACGTCCGGGTGGGTCAGCAGGCCGTCGACCGTTTCCTTGTCGCCGTGCAGGACCTGGAAGACGCCGTCGGGCAGGCCCGCGTCCTTCCACAGCTTGGCGAGCAGCATGGAGGCGGAGGGGTCGCGCTCGGAGGGCTTGAGGATGAAGGCGTTGCCGGTGGCGATCGCCATCGGGGCCATCCACAGCGGCACCATGACGGGGAAGTTGAACGGGGTGATGCCGGCGACGACGCCGAGGGGCTCGCGGAAGGAGAAGACGTCGATGCCGGTGGAGACCTGGTCCGAGTAGTCGCCCTTGAGCAGCTGCGGGATGCCGCAGGCGAATTCGATGACCTCCAGGCCGCGGCCGATCTCGCCCTTGGCGTCGGAGAGGACCTTGCCGTGCTCGGCGGTGATCAGCTCGGCGAGCTCGTCCACGTGGGCTGCGACGAGTTCGCGGAACTTGAACAGCACGGCGGTGCGCTTGGCCAGAGAGATGTCGCCCCAGGAATCGGCAGCTTTGCGGGCCGCGGCGACGGTGGCGTCGAGATCTTCCCGGTTGGCCAGCCGCAGCTCGCCCGAGACGGCGCCGGTGGCGGGGTTGTAGACGGGCTGGGTGCGGGTGCCCACGCCTGCGGTTTCGGCGCCGTTGATGAAGTGGTGGATGGTTTTGGTGCTCTGGTCAGTGGTGCTCTGGTGCGTGGTGGTAGTCATGGGACTCTTCCTTGAGTGGTTGAAGTTCGAGGGGGATCAGCCGAGCAGCTTGCGCTGGCGGCCCTTGTGGTCGGTGTAGGTCTGGAAGGCCTGCTTCGTGGAGTCGAGCTCGGAGACCTGGGAGACCGGAACGTCCCACCACGATTCGGAGCTGGGCGCGTCCAGCAGCGGGTCGGATTCGACGTGGATGACGATCGGGCCGCCGCGTTCGGGGGCGGCCTTGGCGTCGCGGATGGCCTGTTCGAGCTCCGCGATGACCTTCTCCCCCGGTTCGATCCGGATCACCTTTACGCCGAGGCTTTCGGCGTTCAGGGCCAGGTCCACCGGGAGCCGGTCGCCGTCGTCGAAGCTGTGCTGCTCCTCGTCCAGGGCGCGGTACTGGGTGCCGAAGCGCTGGGAGCCGAGGGACTCGGAGAGCGAGCCGATCGAGGCGTAGCCGTGGTTCTGGATGAGGACCACGATCAGCTTGATCCGCTCGGCGACGGCGGTCACGAGTTCGGTGTGCATCATCAGGTAGGAACCGTCCCCCACCATGACGACGACGTCGCGCTGCGCCCCGCCTTTCGCGGCTTCGGCGAGGGTTGCGCGCTTGACGCCGAGGCCGCCCGGGATTTCGTAGCCCATGCAGGAGTAGGCATATTCGACGTGGTAGCCGAACGGGTCCCGGACGCGCCACATCTTGTGCAGGTCACCGGGGAGCGAGCCCGCGGCGCAGATGACGACGTCCTGGGCGTCCATGGCGCGGTTGGTGGCGCCGATGATCTCGTTCTGCGCCGGCAAAGGGGTGAAGCGGGTGTCGAACGCCTCGTCCACGGTGGCGTCCCAGCGCTTCTTCTCCGCCGCGATCTGCTGCTCGAGGTCCGCGCCGATCCGGTAGCCGCCGAKGGCCTGGTTCAGCTTCACGAGGGCCCTGCGGGCGTCCGCGACGATCGGGAGCGAGGTGCCGTGCTTGTAGGCGTCGATCGCGGCGACGTTGATGTTGATGAACTTAACGTCCGGGTTCTGGAACGCCGTCCGGGACGCGGTGGTGAAGTCCTCGTAGCGGGTGCCGACGCCGATGATGAGGTCCGCTTCGGCGGCGATGGCGTTCGCCGCCGTCGTGCCCGTGGAGCCGATCGCGCCGAGGGAGAACTTGTGGTCCCAGGGCAGGACGCCGACGCCGGCCTGGGTGTTGCCCACCGGGATGCCGGTCAGCTCGGCCAACCTGGCGAGTTCCTCGTTGGCGTAGGCGTAGAGCACCCCGCCGCCGGCGATGATCAGCGGGCGCTTGGCGGCACGGATGGCCTCGGCGGCGCGGCGGATGTCCTCGTCGTCGGCGTCCGGACGGCGGATCCGCCATTCGCGTTCGGCAAGGAACTCCTCGGGCACGTCGAAGGCTTCGGCCTGGACGTCCTGGGGCAGCGAGATCGTGACCGCGCCGGTCTCGGCCGGGTCGGTGAGGACGCGGAGGCCGTGGTGGAACGCGGAGAACAGCTGCTCGGGCCGGGAGACGCGGTCAAAGAACTTGGACAGCGGACGGAAGGCATCGTTGACGGTGATGTCGTAGGCGTAGGGCTGTTCGAGCTGCTGCAACACGGGGTCTGCGGCGCGGGTGGCGAACGTGTCACTCGGCAGCAGCAGGACGGGCAGCCGGTTGGTGGTGGCCAGCGCCGCGCCGGTGAGCAGGTTCGAGGAACCCGGGCCGATCGAGGTGCTGATCGCGAAGGTCTGGCGGCGCCGGGTGTGGCGGGCGAAGCCGACGGCCTGGTGGGACTGGGCCTGTTCGTTGCGGCCCTGGTAGTAAGGCATGATCGTCGGATCGAGCTGCTGGTACTGCTTGAGGGCCTGGCCGACGCCGGCAACGTTGCCGTGGCCAAAGATGCCGAACGTGCCCGGAATCAGGCGTTCCCGGAAGTCCTGGCCGCCGACCGAATCGACGGTGTACTGCTTGGACAGGTATTCGACGACGGCCTGGGCGACCGTCATCCTGCGTGTTCCTGGTGCAGTGCTGATTCCCATGGGAAGTTACTCCGATACTTCTTCGGTGCGGGTGGATTCGGTGTGGCCTGGCTTCGTGCGCGTGGATTCGGTGTGGTGCAGCAGCGAGGCAGCGGTTGCCACGGCTCCGGCGACGTCACCGTCCTGCGGGTAGAGCAGCGTCCGGCCCACGGTCAGGCCCTGGACGCCGGGCAAGGCGAGGGCGGCCTGCCAGCTGGAGAACACGTCGTCCTGGCTGCCCTCCGGGTCTCCGCCCAGGAGCACGGTGGGCATGGTGGTGGACGCCATGACGCGTTCCATCTCGGCCACCACGGGGAGCTTCATCCAGGTGTAGGCGCTGCTCGCGCCGAGGCCTTCGGCGATGGCGACTGACTTGATGACGGCGTTGGTGGAGAGGTCATTGCGGACCTTGCCGTTCTCGCGGACGGAGAGGAACGGCTCCACCATGGCGATCAGCTTGCGCTCTGCGAGGGAGTCGATCGCCCTCGCGGTCGCTTCGAGGGTGGCTACCGTGTCCGGATCGCCGAGGCAGATGCGGGTGAGCATCTTGCCGCCGTCGGCGCCCAGGGCCTGGAGCGCGGCCGCGGTGTGGCCGGTAAAGCGGTCATCGAATTCGTTCACCAGGCCTGAGAGGCCGCCGCGGTTCATCGAGCCGAAGAGCAGCTTGCCTTCGAGCGCGCCGAGCAGGAGCAGATCGTCCATGATGTCCGGCGAGGCCAGGACACCGTCCACGTCCGGGTTGGCCAGGGCAATCTGCAGGCGGTCCAGGAGTTGGCGGCGGTCGGCCATGGCCACGGGATCATTGCCGACCGCGAGGGCCCCGCGGGCGGGGTGGTCGGCCGCGACGATGAAGTTCTGCCGATGGGCCCTGACGCCGGGGTGGCGGCGGCGTGCCTTGGCGGCGCGCGCAATCGCTTCCGGGTCTTCGAGCCGGATGATGCTCAGGTGCTCGTAGCGGCGGGGATCATCGTTCACCGCGAGGGCGGCGGAGGCGGTGTGGACACTCACAGTATTGCTCCTTCGGTGGCGTAGGTGCCCGGCACGAGGCGGCCGCGTTCGGCGAGCAGGCCGGTGACTTCCTCGGGCGTCGGCATCGCGTCGGCGCAGGACAGGCGGGAGGCGACGAGGGCGCCGGCGGCGTTGGCGAAGTCGAGCACCTGGGCGAGCGGCCAGCCGGAGAGGAGCCCGTGGCAGAAGGCCCCGCCGAAGGAGTCCCCGGCTCCCAGGCCGTTGACGGTTTCCACCGGCACGGGGGCGGAAACCACGCGCTCGGTGCGGGTCTTGGCCATGACCCCTTCCGGGCCCAGCTTCACGACGGCGATTTCGACGCCGGCGGCGAGCAGGCGGTCCGCCTGTTCGTCCGGGGTGCCCTCGCCGACGGCGACGGCGCATTCCTTGTCGTTGCCGATCGCGACTGTGACGTGCGGCAGAATCTTGGCGACCTGCTCCCGGGCTTCTTCCTCGGAGGCCCAGAACATCGGGCGGTAATCGAGGTCCAGGATGGTGAACTGTCCGGGCTTCAAACCGGTGCGGGGCCGCGCCTCGTGGGCCGTGAGATGKGCGGTCCGGCTGGGCTCCTGGCAGAGGCCGGTGACAGTGGACCAGAAGATTCCGGTATCCCTGATGGCGTCCAGGTCCAGCTCCTCGGCCTTGATCTGCAGGTCCGGCGCCGTGGGAAAGCGTCCGTAGAAGTAGAGCGGGAAGTCTTCCGGCGGCTTGATTGCGCAGAACGTGACCGCGGTGGGCCATTCCTTGACCGCCGTGACGAAGGAGTCGTCCACGTTGAACTTGTGCAGTTCGCGGTGCAGGTATTTGCCGAAGGCGTCGTCGCCGGTGCGGGTGATGACGGCGGTGCGGCGGCCATGGCGGGCAGCGGCGACCGCCACGTTGGACGGGGATCCGCCAAGGTACTTTCCGAAGGACATGACATCCTCCAGATCCACCCCGATGTCGTTCGGGTAGATATCAACACTGATGCGCCCGATCGTGAGCAGTTCGTGGGTCACGGTGATCGTGGACCTTTCTGGTGTGAACTCGGTACCTTTGCGCAGCCGGAGCTTCGGTGATTAGGGGCCGGCGTGAGCCGGGCCACAACCACTACTTTGCCTTAGAATCCATGTACTGTCAAAGGTTTGTACTGACATATTTACAACATGACACAGAGGGCTGGAATTGCTCCGTCGCGCCGGTGTCATTGCGGCCGGGGAAGCGCCCTGCGGCTACCTGCCGGGGACTCCAAGTTCGCCGGTGACATACTGGGCCTGCCCGAAGCCGAACGACCAGTCGCCCGCGGTGTTCTCGACATATCCGATGAATACGTCCTCGCCGGCGACCCCCACAGCGGCCAGCCTGTCCGCAATGGCGGCATACAGGGACTGCTTGGTTGGCTGGCTGCGCCCGGCCTGGGTGAATATCTGGATCATCACCACATCCGGCGTCCGCTCGAAGCCGAGCCCGRCATCCTGGGCGACAATCTGCCCGGCGGGGTGTTCCGTCAGCACGTGGAAGTAGTCCCGCTCCGGAATGCCAAATTCGGCCACGATGGCGGCATGGATTCCCTGGCTGAGGCCGCGAAGCTGCTCCGCAGTGCGGCCCTGGTTGACGTCGATTCGCACGAGAGGCACTCGCATCTCCTTCGGTAGTTTGTCCTGACATACTAAGAAAGTAATTCGGAGCTGCGCAAGGATTCCGGAGCAGCACACAGCCACGCGGGTCACGCAGCGCCCGTTCCACCAGCCTGGACAGGAGCTAAGGATCCCCGCATTGGGGTATTGCGCAGAGGTGAAGCCGGGCGTAGCGTTAACAACCTAAAGGTTGATCAATGAATTCGTTGATTACCGCCCTACGTTGATTACCGCCCTATTCGGCAGACACCGAGGAGGTGGGGACACCAAGTGGATTCCAGCGACGACGGCGAGCTCGACGCGGCGTTCCTGGCCCTCGCCGATCCGGTCCGACGCCGCATCATTGCCCGGCTCAGCCGGGGTCCGGCCACCGTCAATGAACTGGCGGAGCCCTTCGCGATCACCAAGCAGGCGGTCTCGAAACACATCCAGGTCCTCGAGCAGGCGCAGCTTGTCACGCGCACCCGTGACGCCCAGCGCCGGCCTGTGCACCTGAACCCCGCACGGCTGGAAGCGCTCACCGCGTGGATCGATCAGTACCGGCTGGTCCGCGAGCGGCAGTTCCGCAGCCTTGACGCCGTGCTTGAAAATCGCGCCGCCCGAGGCGGCACACAGGCAAAGGATGCATCATGAGCAACGCACTGAAACTGACCATCCCCGAGGGGCTGCCCTTCATTGACTTCGAGCGCGAGTTCGACTTTCCCGTGGCCGAGGTCTTCCGGGCACACAAGGACCCCGAGCTCGTTGCCCAGTGGCTCGGGCCGCGGCAGATGACCATGAGCGTTAGCCATTACGACTTCAGGACAGGCGGCGGCTACCGCTACACCCACACCGCGCCGGACGGCAGCGCGTATGTTTTCAGCGGCGTCTTCCACACCGTCCGCGAGAACGACTTCGCCGTCCAGACCTTCGAGTTCGACGGCTACCCAGATGTGGTGAGCATTGAGTTCCTGACTTTCGAGGACCTCGGCGGTGGCCGTTCGCGGCTCAGCGCCCGCGCGGTCTACCCCAGCATGGAGGCGCGCGATGGCATGGCGCAGTCCGGGATGGAGGGCGGCATGTCCGAAGGCTACGAACGGCTTGAAGAACTCCTCACCGGGGCAAAGGTCTAGGACCGCAGGGGCTGGACCCAAAATCTCAAAAAGTTCGACGGCGGCAGGCGCCTTCGCCGGGAAGGTGGCCTGCCGCCGTCGTATTTAAAGCCGTAGTACTTAAAGAGGCAACGCGGGGTCACTTCGCTGCCCATCCCACCGAGTGGAATGAACCGCAAGTGACCCCGCGTTGCTGTGGTGCTGTGGTGCTTCGGACCTAGAGGGTCGCGAAGACTTCGCGCAGGAGCTTGGCGGTCTCGGACGGCGTCTTGCCGACCTTGACGCCGGCAGCCTCGAGGGCTTCCTTCTTGGCCTGGGCGGTGCCCGCGGAACCCGAGACGATGGCGCCTGCGTGGCCCATGGTCTTGCCTTCCGGAGCGGTGAAGCCGGCCACGTAGCCAACAACGGGCTTCGTGACGTGTGCCTTGATGTAGTCCGCGGCACGCTCTTCGGCGTCGCCACCGATTTCGCCGATCATGACGATCGCCTTGGTCTCCGGGTCGGCCTCGAACGCTTCGAGGGCGTCGATGTGGGTGGTGCCGATGACCGGGTCGCCGCCGATGCCGATGGCGGTGGAGAAGCCGAGGTCGCGCAGTTCGTACATCATCTGGTAGGTCAGGGTGCCCGACTTGGAGACGAGGCCGATGGGGCCCTTGCCCGTGATGTTCGCCGGGGTGATGCCGACGAGCGCCTCACCCGGGGTGATGATGCCGGGGCAGTTCGGTCCGATGATGCGGGTGACCTGCTTGCCGTTGGCATCGACCTTGGACTGGGCCAGTGCCCAGAACT
Source organism: Arthrobacter sp. P4_F10 (assembly GCF_056401435.1). Taxonomy (NCBI): domain Bacteria; kingdom Bacillati; phylum Actinomycetota; class Actinomycetes; order Micrococcales; family Micrococcaceae; genus Arthrobacter; species Arthrobacter sp. P4_F10. Next base: position 52,433 of record NZ_JBFUJJ010000011.1, on the reverse strand, counting down.
CGGCGGAGTCCTGGACCGGCACGCCTTCGGTGATGACCACGACGAGGCCGATGCCGGCTTCGATGGCTTCAACCACGGCGTCCTTGGTGAATGCCGGCGGCACGAAGACGATGGAAACGTCAGCGCCGGTTTCCGCCATGGCTTCCTTAACGGTGCCGAAAACGGTGATCTCGGTGTCACCGTGCAGGACCGTGGTGCCGGCCTTACGGGCGTTGACGCCGCCAACAACGTTGGTGCCGGCCTTGAGCATCAGGGCGGTGTGCTTGGTGCCTTCGCCGCCAGTGATGCCCTGGACGATGACCTTGGAGTCCTTGTTCAGATAAATAGACATAGTCGAGTCCCTCTACTTCGCTGCGTTGGCGAGCTCGGCAGCCTTGTCGGCGCCCTCGTCCATGGTGGCGGCCAGAGTAACCAGCGGGTGGTTGGCTTCGGCCAGGATGCGGCGGCCTTCCTCAACGTTGTTGCCGTCAAGGCGGACTACCAGCGGCTTGTTCGCGGAGTGGCCCAGCTCGGCCAGTGCACCGACGATGCCCTTGGCGACGGCGTCACAGGCGGTGATGCCGCCGAAGACGTTGACGAAGACGGACTTGACCTGCGGGTCGCCCAGGATGACGTCGAGGCCTGCTGCCATGACCTCGGCAGAAGCTCCACCGCCGATGTCCAGGAAGTTGGCGGGCTTGACGTTGCCGTGGTTCTCGCCGGCGTAGGCAACGACGTCGAGGGTGGACATGACCAGGCCGGCACCGTTACCGATGATGCCGACTTCGCCGTCCAGCTTGACGTAGTTGAGGTCCTGAGCCTTGGCCTTGGCCTCGAGGGGGTCAGCAGCGTCCTTGTCTTCAAGGTGAGCGTGCTTGGGGTGGCGGAAGTCGGCGTTCTCGTCGAGGGAGACCTTGCCGTCGAGGGCAACGATGTCACCGGCACCGGTCAGGACCAGCGGGTTGACCTCCACGAGGGTGGCGTCTTCCTTCTTGAAAACGTCCCAGAGCTTCAGGATTACGCTGGCGACCTTGCCGCGCAGTTCCTCAGCGAAGCCTGCGGCGGCGACGATTTCGTCGGCCTTGGCCTGGTCGATGCCTACGGCCGGGTCGATCGAGATCTTGGCCAGGGCGTCGGGGCGCTCAACGGCGAGCTGCTCGATTTCCATGCCGCCTTCAACCGAGCACATGGCCAGGTAGTTGCGGTTGGCCCGGTCCAGAAGGACGGAGAAGTAGTATTCCTCAGCGATGTCTGCGCCCTGGGCGATCATCACGCGGTGAACGGTGTGGCCCTTGATGTCCATCCCGAGGATGTTGGTGGAGTGTTCAAACGCTTCGTCAGCGGTCTTCGCGACCTTGACGCCGCCGGCCTTGCCGCGGCCTCCGGCCTTGACCTGCGCCTTTACGACAGTTACGCCGCCGATTTTCTCGGCAGCTGCCTTTGCTTCTTCAGGGGTGTGCGCCACGATGCCAGCAAGCACGGGTACACCGTGCGCCTCGAACATATCGCGCGCCTGATATTCAAACAGGTCCACGGTTTAGTGTCCTTCTACGTCGAAGTAGTTTCTGTACAGCCGGACCCCACGTACTCGCGGTTACCGGGCTGCGGAATAAACGCACCCTGCGACAAGCTTGGAAACGAGCCACACGGCGCAATGCTCCTTTGGGAACTCTAGTCCTTCGATCGGACCAGCCCGTTCCAGAGTACCGGTTATGTGAGTAAGGACACTATTCTATGGAGCGTAGAAAAACCGCTAGATTACGGGGTTTTTGGGGTGTCCGACGGCGTGCCGAAGGCCTGCGCGGCCGTGGCAGATGCGCGTTCGTAACCTCGGCGGGAAGAGGGCGGCGGCGGCCAGAACCGGCTTCCGGGTGCCGGCGCGGACCGGCCTCCCCGGCTCCGCCGTGCGCGTTCAGCTAGGCGTCCAGCTGTGCGTCCAGCGCTGCCTTCAGCTAGGCGTCCAGCTTGGTCAGCGGTGCGTAGCGCAGCAGCAGCCGCTTCTCGCCGACGTCGAACTTCACCTTGGCGACCGTCTTGTCCCCGGCGCCCTCCACCGCCAGGACGGTGCCGTTGCCGAAACTGGTGTGGTTGACCTTGTCCCCCACGCTGACGGCGACGACTTCCTTCTGCGGCTGGACCCGGTTCTTGGCCACCGCGGCGGGAACATCGGCGTTGAAGCCCGCGGACGGGCTGGCACCGGCGCCGCGGGCGGTCCCGGCGCCCCAGAACGATCCGCCGTAGCGGCTGGAACCGATCCCGGCACCGCTACCCCATCCTCCGCTCTGGCGGCTGGCGCCTTCCCGCTTCCATTCGACGAGCTCGGCCGGGATCTCCTCGATGAACTGGCTCGCGGGGTTGTACTGGCTCTGGCCCCACATGCTGCGCACCTCGGAGCGGGTCAGGTACAGCCGTTTCCGGGCCCGGGTCAGGCCCACGTAGGCCAGCCGGCGTTCCTCGGCCAGTTCCTTGGGATCCGTGGCGGAGCGCTGGTGCGGGAACAGCCCGTGCTCCATGCCGGTCAGGAACACGACCGGGAATTCCAGGCCCTTGGCGGTGTGCAGGGTCATCAGGGTGACGACTCCGAGCCGCTTGGCTTCGGCGACGGCGGCGTCGATATCGGCCCCGGGGGCGTCCGGGATCTGGTCGGCGTCGGCCACGAGGGAGACCTGCTCCAGGAAGGCTCCGAGGGAGCCTTCGGGGTTGTCGCGTTCATATTCGCGGACGACGGCGACCAGCTCGGCGAGGTTTTCCACMCGTGATTCGTCCTGCGGGTCGGTGCTGGAGCGCAGCCCGGCGAGGTAGCCGGTCTGTTCCAGCACGGCTTCCAGCGCCGCGGCCGCGCCGGAGCCGGAGGCCACCTCGGCGAGGTCGTCGAGGAGCTTCACGAAGCCCAGCACGGCGTTGACCGAACGGGTCGCCATGCCCGGGGCCTCCTCGGCGCGCCGCGCGGCGGCCATGAAGGAGGTGCGCTCACGCTCGGCCAGGGCCGCCACGGCACCCTCGGCGCGGTCGCCGATCCCGCGCTTGGGTTCGTTGAGGATGCGGCGGAGGTTGACGTCGTCGTCCGGGTTGACCAGAACCCGCAGGTAGGCGAGGGCGTCCTTGATCTCCTTGCGCTCGTAGAAGCGGGTGCCGCCGACCACCTTGTAGGGCAGGCCCACCCTGACAAGGACGTCCTCGATCGAGCGGGACTGGGCGTTGGTGCGGTAGAAAATGGCGACGTCGCCGGGACGCAGGTTGCCCTCGTCCTGGAGCCGGTCGATTTCCTTCGCGATGAACTGGGCCTCGTCGTGTTCGTTCTCGCCGACATAGCCGACGATCTTTTCGCCGTCGCCCTCAGCCGTCCAGAGCCGTTTCTCCGGCCGGTTGGGGTTGCGGGAGATCACCGAGTTGGCGGCGCTGAGGATGGTCTGGGTGGAGCGGTAGTTCTGCTCGAGCTTGATGGTGCGGGCGTCCGGGTAGTCCTTCTCGAACTCCACGATGTTGCGGATGTCCGCGCCGCGGAAGGCGTAGATGGACTGGTCTGAATCGCCGACGACCGTAAGCTCGGCGGCGTCGGGGCCCTCGCCGACGATCTCGCGCACCAGGGCGTACTGGGCGTGGTTGGTGTCCTGGTATTCGTCCACGAGGACGTGCCGGAAGCGGCGACGGTAGGAGTCGGCGAGCGCCGGGAAGGCCCGGAACATGTAGACGGTCTCGGCAATCAGGTCATCGAAGTCCATCGCGTTGGCCTGGCGCAGGCGCTGGGTGTATCCCTTGAAGACCTCGGCGACGGCCTGCTCGAAGGGATCGTTGTAGTTGGCGCTGGAGGAGTAGCTGTCGGCGTCGATCAGCTCGTTCTTGAGCGCGGAAATCTTGTGCTGGATGGCCTTGGGCGCGAAGCGCTTGGGGTCAAGGTCCAGGTTCTTGGCGACCAGCGTGATCAGGCGCAGCGAGTCCGCGGAGTCGTAGATCGAGAAGTTGGAGTTGAGCCCGACGTTCTTGGCCTCGCGGCGCAGGATCCGGACACAGGAGGAGTGGAAGGTGGAGATCCACATGGTCTTGGCCCGGCCGCCGACCAGCGCCTCGATCCGTTCCCGCATTTCGGCCGCGGCCTTGTTGGTGAAGGTGATGGCCAGGATCTCGCCGTGGTGCGCCCGCCGGGTCGCGATCAGGTAGGCGATCCGGTTGCTGAGCACGCGGGTCTTGCCCGACCCGGCGCCGGCCACAATCAGCAGGGCGCTGCCGGCGTGCTTGACCGCTTCTTCCTGCTGGGGGTTCAGCCCCTCGAGGAGTTCGCCGGCGTTCGGGAGCCGCGGGGCGTCCCGGTCCCTCTCGTGGCCGCCCTCGGCGCTGTTTGGGCCCCAGCCGGGAGCGGAACCCACCGCTGCCGCGCCCGTTCCGAGGGACGATTTTGTGGCTGCCGCCGTCCTGGAGGCAGCTTGGAAGGGTCCGTCGGCGTAAGGGTCAAACAACATATCCATGGTGTTAACAAGTCTAGGCGGTGCCACTGACAGCGGCGTCCGCCCCTCGGGACATGCCCTCCCCTGCCCCCGCCCGGTGGACATAATCCCCTTATGCCCAGCCCTTACCGCGAAGAATGAGCATGCCTCTGCGCCCGTGCCCAGTGGACATTATCCCCCTATGCCCAGTCCTAACCGCGAAGAATGAGCATGCCCCACGGAGGCTGTCCTGAAGAATGGGCATGCCCCACGGATACACCACCGCGGAACGAGCATGCCCTCCGCCGCCCGTGCCCAGTGGACATAATCCCCCTATGCCCAGTCCTGGTCGCGAAGAATGAGCATGTCCCCCGGACCCGCACCGCGGCACGGGCATGTCCTCCGGCCAGGTCCTGCCGGCGGGAAGCCTAGCCGACGGCGCCGGAGCTGAGCGCGGCGCGCAGCTGCCGCACCGCCGTCGCACCTCCCGCGATGAACCAGTTCAGTCCGTTGACGCGCACGACGTCGGTCGCCCCGCCCGCCGCTTCTACGATGGCCTTCCCGGGCAGCCAGTCCCATTCAGGGCAACTGTGCTGGAACCAGCAGCCGAGCTGCCCGTCCGCCACCCGGCCGAGGTCGCAGGAGCCGGACCCGAACATCCGAAGTGCGGCCGCCGACGTCGCTGCTGCGTGCCAGGGCATGGCACACATTGGATCGGCAAGCCACGTCGGGTGGATGTACGTTGCCGCGCCGAGTTCAGACACCGGGGTGTCAGAACGCCCCGTGCCGCCGGACGCGCTGGGGAGGAATGTGACCAGTTTTTCGCCGTTGAGCGTGGCCGGCCGGGACGTCCCGCCCAGCCAGAGTTTGTCCTCCTCCGGCTGGAAGATGGCGCCGAGCCCTGCACCGGAGGAATCCTTCAGGGCAATGGCCGAGCACCAGTACGTGGATCCGTGCAGGAAGTTGAATGTCCCGTCGACGGGATCAATGACCCAGGTCCGGCCGCTGCTGCCCGTCACGGAGGCGCCCTCTTCGCCCAAAACAGAGTCGTTGGGCCGGCAGCGCCGAAGCTGTTCCAGCACGTAGGACTCGGCGGCGTGGTCGGCCGCGGTGACCACGTCCGAGACCGACGTCTTCTGCCTGCCCTCAAGCCCCGCCTGCCGCATCAACAGCGCCAGCGTGCCGGCCTCGCGGACCAGGGCCTCGGCCAGTTGGTAGTCGTCCAGTGACGGGTCGAGATCTGCGGTGCTGTGCCGGCCAAGCCGGTGTTTTCCTAGTTCGGTCACGCGTTCCAGACTAACGGCGCCCGCTGGCACTGAACAGCCGGCGCGGGATGCTGTGCAGGACGGGCGATAATGGAGCCATGGCCAAGACACCCGCGCAGCGGATCAAAAAGCACGGCGCTAACGCGGCGGTCCCCCAGCACCATCTCCCGCCGGTGATCAATCCGACCACCAACCGGACACCGCAGAAGGCACAGAGCAACAGCACTCTGATTGTGATCGCCGGCGTCGTGGCCAGCCTCTTCCTGTTCTGGTATCTGCACCTCCTCACCCTCAACCAGCTCACGCAATTGTCGGACGGCCTGGCAATGCCGGACTCGTTGATCGGCGGTTTTGACCAGGGGTTCGTGGAGCAATTGCGCGCGGCCATGGACGCCGACGCCGTGGGCCAGCTGAGCTACGTCCACAAAACGGCCGGGACGCTCTTCCCGCTGATCTTTGGCTTCACCTGGCTGCTGCTGATCGGAACCAACGTGGCCCGGAAATCCCTGCGCTGGGCGCTGTGGTCACTGCCGCTGCTCTTTGCGGCGGTCAGGCTGTGGGGCAACACCGTGATCGATGCAATGATGTCGGCCGGAAACCTCGACGGCGGTCAGGTGGCCCTGGCGTCCATGCTGACCGTCGCCGGCTGGGTACTCCTGGCGCTGAGCCTCGTCGCCGGCGGTGCGGCCGTATTCCTCGGCCGCAAGGCCTCCGCTGCTTCCCCTGCCGCGGGACATGCCCAGCCTTAGCCGCGGCGGCTGGAGTCTTCCCTTGCACCTGACCCAGGGCGCGGGACATGCCCAGCCTTAAGCCCGGCCGGTGGACACCTTGCCATTATGTCCAGTGCTCACGTCCAGCGGAGGGCATGTCCACCTCAGCGCAGGGTCAGGGCACGTCGTTCAGGAATTCAAGGGCCTGCTCCGCACGTTGCGGGGCTCCTGATTTCTCAAAGTGGTCGGCGGCTTCCATCAAGTACTTCCGGGCCTCGGCCCGGTTTCCCAAGGCGGCGTGGGACCGGCCCAGCAACAGAAATACCTCGCCCAGAATTTGCGGTGATGTTTTCTCGGGGACCGGGAAGATGCTCTCGAGGGTGTCGACCGCCGCTTTTTGGTCCCCGGCAAGGAAATTCCAGTGTCCGCGGTTTAGTTTGAGCAGTACGTGATCTTCCTCAGTGCCGCCAATGACGTCGGTGGCCAGCTCAGCGCGTTCGATGCAGCGCAGGGTGTCCGCGTCCGCAACATCGGCTGCGAGCCGCATGGCCGCGGACGCCTTGTTGAATTTTGCCCAGACAGTGAGGTTTCGGGCCGGTGAAAAGGTGGCAGCGGCGAGCTCGTGATAGTGGAGCCCCTCGGCGACTTTGCTGCAAAGGAATGCGACGTTTCCAATGACCCAGTACGCCTTACCTACGATTTGGTCATCAACTTCGCCCGAAATGATGTCGGCCATGACGAGGCTTTCCGCCCACGCTTCGTCAAGCCTCCCGCTGTCGGCGAGAGCCGCAATGAGGGCCTGCCGGGCCTTGACCGCGATTTCTACGTCGTCCTCGTCGTCCATGAGGTCCGCAGCGATCCTGGCCTCGTCGGCGGCCTCTTCGAGCAGACCCATGCCCCGGCGGGTCAGGGCCAGGAGGATATGTACCTGGGCCTGGAGCTGCAGGTTCCCGTCCCGGGGTTCAGCAATCAATGTGGCGGCAAGTTCCGCGCAAGCTTCAATTTCTCCGGCGGCAATGAGGCTCTCGGCCCGGAACAACGTCATGTGCCACCACGAAGACGAATCACCTTCGGCACTGGCAATGTCTGCCGCCGCCTGCGCGGCATTCGCGGCCTCGCGGAAGTCGTGGCTGGACCGGAACTCGCGCGCCTGCAGCTCTGCAGCGGCGTACGAGGGTGAAACGGAGCTTTGTTGCATGTCCCAATTATCCGTTGCCGCGGGAGCGGAAACGAACAAACCGCGCAAGCAAGACCTGCGCAGTATTGACTCAGGACTTCCGCAGCTTCGCGCGAATATCACGAATCCGCTCGCAGCGGAACGAATCGTTACCCAACGGCGTGTCGTTTGGCCCTATACTAAATCTGCACCACAAGTCACACGCGTCACATCAGCCTCTTACGTATCAGGAGTCCTTATGAAGAAGACCCTCGCAACACTCCTCGTCGCCGGTGCGCTGGCAGCCGCGGGCATGTCCGCCTCCGCAGCGATTTCTGCTGCAGCCGACACCTCCGGCCAGAGCTCCGTCGCCGCTATCGGTTGGTGGCCGGACTCCATCAAGAAGTAACGGAGACTGCTTTGACAGGCGGCGGGTGCTGGAAGTGATTCCGGCACCCGCCGCTGCTTAACTTCCGAAAATAACCATCAAGACCGGCGCTAAGAACCGAATTTACCCCGGTTGATCAGCGCCATAATCTCCTCCGCCGGTGCCGGCCGGCCGAAATAGTAGCCCTGGCCGCTGCCGCAGCCCATCTCCCGGAGCACATCGGCTTGCTCCGCCGTCTCGATGCCCTCGGCCAACGCTTTGAGGCCGCAGGCGTGAATGAGGTGCAGCACCGCGGCCACAAAGTCCCGCTGTTGCTCGTCGGCACCGAGGCCGCTGATCAGGCTTCGATCGATCTTGACCACGTTCACCGGCAGCTTGCGCAGGTAGCTAATGGAGGAATAGCCGGTCCCGAAGTCATCGATTTCAAGCTGCACGCCGAGGCGCCGCAGGCCGTTGAGCGAATACTGGTCGACGTCCCCGCCGTTGACGGCCATAGACTCCGTCAGCTCCACGATCAGGTTTGATGCGTCGACGCCGGTTTCCCTGAGGATGTCGCGCACGTGTTCGATCAGTTCGAGATTCTGAAGTTCGGTGGTGGAAATGTTGACGCGGACGTTGAACGCGCTGTCCACCTGCAGATCCTGCTGCCATTTGCGCAATTGACGCACGGAATTGCGCAGTACCCAGTGGCCCAGGTCCACAATCATGCCGGTTTCCTCGGCCAGGGGAATGAACTGGTCCGGCATGAGGAGACCACGCTCCGGGTGATTCCACCGGACCAGCGCCTCGACGCCCTCGATCCGGCCCGAGGCGAGGTCCACCACCGGCTGGTAGTGCAGGGTCAGCTGGTCCTGCCGGATCGCTTCGCGCATTTCCGTGACCATGACGCTCTGCAACCGGCGGGCGTACAGCAGGGCCGGTTCGAACACTTTGATGCTGCCGTGCGGCTGGGCCTTGGCCGCGTACATGGCGGTGTCGGCCTCCATGACCAGGTCGTCCACGGACTGGCCAGGTTCCGCGATCCGCAGGCCGATGCTCGTTCCGCACGTGATTTTCAGGTCCCCGACGGCGAGGCTCTCGCTGAGCGCCGTGAGGATCCTGTTCGCCACCCTGCGTGCCCTGACCAGATTTGACTTCGGCAGCATGACGGCGAATTCGTCGCCGCCGAGGCGCGCCACAGTATCCGTTTCGCGGACGGCGTCCTGGAGCCGGCGTGCGATGACCCGCAGCACGTCGTCGCCGGCGCTGTGCCCGAGCGTGTCGTTGATGCCTTTGAAGGAATCGAGATCGAGAATCAGCAGTGCCGGGGGCATCTCGCCGCGCGAGGACTCCGCCAGGGCATGGCTCAGGGCCGAGTTCAGTGCCGTCCGGTTGGCCAGTTGGGTCAGGGGGTCGGTGAGCGCCATGCGTTCGAGTTCCACCTGCGCCGCTCGCAGCATGGCCGTACGGCTTTCGACCCGCTCCTCCAGCTCCTGGTATATGGTCTGCAGGTCATCGGCCATCAGGTTGATTCCGGCAATGACGGCGGCGACGTCGTCGCGGGCTCCGGAATGCGGGATCCTGGTGCTCAGATCGCCTCCGGCGATCCGCACGATGCCTTCTACGAGGGCATGCAGCCTGGGGTCCGGCGCCTCATTCTTCACGGGTGTACTGCCTTAACCATTCGACGGCCGCGGATTCTGAGGTGAAGAACTGCGCGGGGATCGTCTCGCTTCTGGACCGCAGGAGATAGTGGGCAATAACCCGGTCCACGGGGCTCTCGCCCACCAGGGCGAACGCTGTCGCCGCTATGGAACCGCTGTAGACCTGCCGCGCCTCAATACTGACACCGACGACGCCGGTGATCACCAGGAGCACCGGCATCCGCCGTCCCGCGGCGAGCGTACGGACGGTGTCACCGGCGATGCGCGCCTCCGGACCCTCGATCTCCTCGTTGGCGGGCAGCAGGACCTCGATGATTCCGCCGTCGATCATCCGTACGCCAATGGCACGGGCCGCGGCGCCGTCAACACCACCGTCCACATCACGGTCCGCGAAGGCCCCGTCGATCGCCCGGGGCGCGGCCACAGCCGCCACTCCCAGGCCAGCGCCGGCTGCGGCACCGGCTGCCTTGTCCGGCAGCTGTCCGTCCGGCAGCTGTCCGTCCGGCAGCTGTCCGTCCGGCAGCCGCCCCTCGGGCCCGGCCAGGGCCTCGAGCGTCATCGCACCGCAATTCGACGGCGGCGGCCGGTGGAGCCCCGGAGGTCACGGTTCAGCCGTCGGTCGCCGTGGTAAGGAATCGTTTCCCCGTCGACTTCCTCGGTTGTCTTGGCAATCACGGGGTGCTCCTTCACTTTCTTGGGCCGGGAACTGACATACACGGAACGCCCCTCGGCCCCCCATTGCAGGCGCCGGACCGCAACCTTCTGTTCGGTTGTCACGCTCTCCGCATCCAAGCGCGGCAAGACAAGCTGCTCTGGCATTCGTCCCCATAAGACTGCAAAGTCGGCATACTGGCGTGCGCCGACGGCAAATCCCGCACGCCCGCACCGGAATGTTCCGGTGAGTGCCCTCATGATAATGCAAGCTCAGACGGTTGCCAGTCATCAGACACACAGAAAATGCCTCAGCGGGCCTGGGCCCGGGCCAGCTTGCGCACTGTGCGTTCGTGCTGGACCCGCTGGGCGATGACCAGTCCGGCCGCGGCGATGCCAAGCGTTATGGGGTAGCCCATGAGTCGCTCCAGGGCGCCGGGTTCAGGCACGTGCATGCCCGTCAGGCCGCCCGCAATGAGCGCCGCCAGGGACACGGCGCCGCAGGCAAGAATGAACCACCCGAGCGGCGTCTGCCGCAGCCAAAGCCAACCGAGGACCAGGAGCGCCAGGGCACCGGCCGCGAAGTACATCAGGGCGCCGGCCACGTGCCAGGCTGATCCCGTGTCTTCAGGCACCAGCCCCACGATGACCGTTCCGGCCCCGGCGGTGCCGGTCAGCAACCGTGCGGCGCCTGCTGCCACCGCTCCCGCGCCCCAGCCCGCCCGGCCGTGCGCCCGGGCAGCCATCCGGCCCGGCATCCGGCCGCGCCTGAGGGGCACGCCGGGCCGCGCGGCACAGCACAGAAGCGCAGAGCCGAGCAGGAGCGCACCGACCACCATGCCAAGGCCCTGGACCACAAAGGACGCGTTCATCAGCAGATGCGCCGGCGAGCAAACGTCCCGGCCGTCGAAATCCCCGCACTCCAAAGCACCGAGGTCGCTGATGTAGCCCGTGCGGCGGCTGTATTGTTCCGCTCCCGCCCAGGCGCCGATCACAGCCGCCTCCGCCACGAAATACTGCAGCACGCTCAGCTTCGCCAGGGCCCCGACGTAAAACCGGGTCGCGGCCACATCCGGGTAGTAGAGGGCTCCGGCGGAAAGCTCGGTGGTTCCTGCAGTCATGCCAAGAGCGTAGTACGCGCGCTCACCTTGTATGCTTATATCCGTGTCCGACCGGACCGGCCCCCTGGCCGCCCGCACGCGGATGCCCGCCCTCGTAGCTCAGTGGATAGAGCACGGCTCTCCTAAAGCCGGTGTCGTTGGTTCGATTCCAATCGAGGGCACTTGAACATTCCTGCCCCGGACGAAACCCCGGACACGGGTCCGGACTTTGACCTCCGCGCCTACCTGCGCGGCTCCTGGTCCGTCGACCGCACCCTGCTGGACCGCAGCACCGGGACCAGCGGAACCTTCACCGGCGTCGTACGCTTCACGGCCAACGACGACGGCGGCCTGTTGTGGCGTGAAGAAGGCACCGCACGCTGGACATCCGTGGGCGGCGCGCCGTTCACCGGGCCGGCGAGCCGGGAATATCTGTTGCAGCCGGCGGACACGCCCGATGTTTTGGACGTGTACTTCCCGGACGGCCGCCCGTTCCACCGCATGGGCTTTGCCGGGGAGGCCAACCAGGACGTGCACTGGTGCGACCCTGACACCTACCGCGTGACGTACAGGTTTCTCGGGCCGGACGAATGCGGCTACCGCTGGGACGTCACCGGGCCCGCCAAAGACCAGTTGCTGGAGTCCGTCCTGCACCGGCTGGAAGCAGAACCAGACGAAGCACCCGACGCAGCAGGCGACGCAGCACCTTACGCCGCTCCGGACGCAAGGCGGGCTGAGTGAACCCGCGCATTATCGTCTCAGCCGTCTGCGTCTTCGATCGCTCCGGACGCCTCCTGACCGTCCGGAAACGGGGCACCGACAAGTTCATGCATCCCGGCGGCAAACCCGAGCCCGGCGAAACGGCGGCCCAGGCAGCGGCGCGTGAGCTCCAGGAAGAGGTGGGGATCGTGCTGGCCCCGGACCGGCTGGACCTGCTGGGCTGCTGGCTGGCGGATGCCGCCAACGAGGCAGCCACCCAGATTGAGGCCACCGTCTTCACGGCTCCGGGGGTGTGGAGCGCCCGGCCGTCGGCGGAAATCGCCGAGATCCGCTGGCTGGACCTCGCCGCCGAGCTGCCGGGCGATCTCGCCCCGCTGCTGACGGACCATGTGCTGCCGGCCCTGTCCGCCAAACCGTCAGCGGGCTAGGACCCGTCCCGCACTGGCCCCAAACACCCGCCCCCAAACACGCTGCCAAACACCGCCCCAAACACCCCGGCTCATTACCCGGGCACAGCCTCCTGGGCCACCGCGCTGGCCTCGGAGAACTGCGTCCGGTACAGCTCCGCATAGCGGCCCTCGGCGGCGAGGAGCTCCTTGTGGGTACCGCGCTCCACGATCGAGCCGTCCTCCACCACGAGGATCGCGTCCGCTGCGCGGATCGTCGAGAGCCGGTGGGCGATCACGACGGCGGTGCGGCCTTCCAGCGCGGCGCCCAGTGCCTCCTGGACGGCGGCCTCGTTGGTGGAGTCCAGCGCGGCGGTGGCCTCGTCGAGGATGACCACCCGCGGCTGCGCGATGAGCAGCCGGGCGATCGTCAGGCGTTGCCGCTCGCCGCCGGAGAGCCGGTAGCCGCGCTCCCCCACCACGGTATCCAGGCCATCGGGCAGGGACATGATCATGTCTTCGAGCCGGGCACGCCGCAGCGCATCCCACATCTGCTCGTCGGTGGCCTCCGGGCGGGCCAGGCGCAGGTTGGAGGCGATGCTCTCGTGGAACAGGTGACCGTCCTGCGTCACCATGCCGAGGGTTGCCCGCATCGAGTCGAACGTGAGGTCGCGGACGTCCACGTCCGTGCCGGGCGCGGTGCCGCCGAAGCGGATGGCGCCCGAGTCGACGTCGTACAGGCGCGACAGGAGCTGCGCGATAGTGGACTTGCCCGCTCCCGAGGAGCCGACGAGCGCAACTGTCTGCCCTGGCTCCACCCGGAAGCTGATGCCGTGCAGCACTTCCTCGCCGCCGCGGGTGTCCAGGGTCCGCACGTCCTCCAGGGAGGCCAGCGAGACTTTCTCCGCCGAGGGGTAGGCGAACCGGACGTTGTCGAACTCCACCGAGAGCGGACCCGGCGGGGATGCCACCGCGTCCGGCTTCTGCTGGATGAGCGGCTTGAGGTCCAGGATCTCAAAGACGCGTTCGAAGCTGACCAGGGCGCTCATAATCTCCACCCGCGCGTTCGAAAGTGCCGTGAGCGGCGCGTACAGGCGGGTGAGCAGCAGCGCGAGCACCACGACGTCGCCCGCGGCCAGCTGCCCGGCGAGGGCGAGCCAGCCGCCCAGACCGTAGACCAGCGCAAGGGCCAGCGCCGAGACCAGCGTCAGCGCCGTGACGAAGGTGAACTGCAGCATGGCGGTGCGGACGCCGATGTCCCGGACCCGGCCGGCCCGGAGGGCGAACTCGCGGGACTCCTCGTCGGGGCGGCCGAAGAGCTTGACGAGAGTGGCGCCGGGTGCGGAGAAGCGCTCGGTCATCTGGGTGCCCATGGTGGCGTTGTGTTCGGCGGCTTCGCGCCGCAGATCGGCCAGTTTGGAGCCCATTCGGCGCGCGGGGATCAGGAAGATCGGCAACAGGATCATCGCGAGCACCGTCACAAGCCACGATTTGTTCAGCATCACCGCAAGGGTCAGCGCCAGGGCCACGACATTGCTGACCACGCCGGAGAGCGTGCCGGCGAAGGCCGACTGCGCGCCAATGACATCGTTGTTCAGCCGGCTGACCAGGGCCCCGGTCCGGGTCCTGGTGAAGAAGGCGATCGGCATCTTCTGGACGTGGTCGAAGACCTTCGTGCGCAGGTCCACGATGACGCCTTCACCGATGGTGGAGGACAGCCAGCGGGTCACAAGGCCCAGCCCGGCCTCGGCAACCGCGACGATGGCGATCAGGACGGCCAGCCAGAGAACCGTTCCGACATCCGCATGGGCGATGATCTCGTCGACCACCTGCCCGGCGAGGACCGGGGTGGCAACGGCCAGGACGGCCATCACAATGGACAGCAGCACGAAGGCGATCAGCCGGCTGCGGTGGGGGCGGGCAAAACTGAAGACACGCTTCAGCGTTTCCTTCGAGAACGGCTTGGACCCGCTGGAGGCGCGGGTGATGTTGTAGAGGGAGCTCCAGGCAACCCGGTCCATGCTCATTTGGTGTTGCCTTTCGGGGCATCGGCGTGCAGCTCGGTGACGACGCCGTTCTCGACGTTCCAGCGCGCGTCAAGGCGGACGTTTTCCAGCAGCCGGCGGTCGTGGGTGACCAGCAGCAGCGCGCCATCATAGCTGTCGAGGGCTTCCTCGAGCTGTTCAATGGCGGGAAGGTCGAGGTGGTTGGTGGGTTCGTCCAGCACCAGCAGGTTGACGCCGCGGGCCTGCAGCAGCGCCAGGGCGGCCCGGGTCCGTTCCCCCGGGGAGAGGGAGTCGACGGACCGGTTGGTGTGATCGGCTTTAAGGCCGAACTTGGCCAGCAGGGTGCGCACCTCCGCCGGGGTCTGATCGGTCAGTACGGCTTCGACGGCGTCTGCGAGCAACAGCTCGCCGGCCAGCAGGCCGCGCGCCTGGTCGATCTCGCCGACGGCCACGGACGCACCCATGGAGGCGTCACCGGAGTCGGGCTGCTGGACGCCAAGCAGGAGCCGGAGCAGGGTGGATTTGCCGGCGCCGTTGGGGCCGGTGATCCCGATCCGCTCCCCCGCGTTCAGCTGCAGGTTCACCGGGCCCAGGGTGAAGTCGCCCTGCTGCGCGACGGCGTCGCGCAGGGTGGCCACGACGGCGCTGGAGCGGGGGGCCGCCCCGATGCTGAACTGCAGCTGCCATTCCTTGCGCGGCTCTTCAACTTCTTCGAGCCGGGCGATGCGGGACTCCATCTGCCGGACCTTCTGGCCCTGTTTCTCGGAGGACTCGGTGCTGGCGGCACGCCGGATCTTGTCATTGTCCGGGTTTTTCTTCATGGCGTTCCGGACGCCCTGGGAGCTCCATTCGCGCTGTGTGCGCGCCCGGGAAACGAGGTCGGCCTTGGTGTTGGCGTACTCCTCGAAGCGTTCCCGGGCGTGCCGGCGGGCGACGGCGCGTTCCTCCAGGTAGGCCTCGTAGCCGCCGTCGTACACCGCCACGGAGTTCTGCGCGAGGTCCAGTTCCACGATGGTGGTGACGCAGCGCGCCAGGAACTCGCGGTCATGCGAGACCAGGACGGCGCCGCCGCGCAGGCCCTGCACGAAGGCCTCGAGCTTGGCCAGCCCGTTGAGGTCCAGGTCATTGGTGGGTTCGTCCAGGAGCACGATGTCGAACCGGCTCAGCAGCAGGGCGGCGAGCGCCACGCGGGCCGCCTGGCCGCCGGACAGGCCGGTCATTCCGGCGTCCGGCCCCACCTCGAGGCCAAGGTCCGCCAGGACGGGCGGGATGCGGTCCTCCAGGTCGGCGGCGCCGGAGGCCATCCACCGGTCGAAGGCCAGGGAGTAGGCGTCATCGGAGCCGGGAGCGCCGGAGCCCAGCGCCTCGGCGGTGGACTCCATCTCCATGGTCGCCTGCGCGCAGCCTGTGCGCCGGGCGATGTAGCCTGCAACCGTTTCGCCGGCAATTCGTTCGTGTTCCTGCGGCAGCCAGCCCACAAAGGCGTCGGCGGGGGCCAGGCTCACTGTGCCTTCCTGCGGATTGTCGACGCCGGCCAGCAGCCGCAGCAGGGTGGATTTGCCGGCACCGTTGGCGCCGACGACGCCAACGACGTCGCCGGGCGCTACGGTCAGGGACAGCTTCGAGAAGAGTGTGCGGTGATCGTGACCACCGGAAAGGTCCTTGGCAACAAGGGTTGCAGTCATTAGTTCATCCTCTCACTGCGGCCCAAACGGGCCGTCCCGACTGGGAGAAACCGCCCGTCGCGGCTGGCCGAAAACCAGCCGGGCATAGAAGAACCCGCCGGTCCGGACTTGGGGGGTGTACGGACCAGCGGGTTCGACCATTTAGCATAGTTGAATTAGGACCTCACGTAAAATCCCAGCCCACACCTCCACACCGCTTCCATCCCCCGCCCCAATCGCCGCTGCCCCACCGCATGACAGTAGCCATACTGCCCGTCGACTCCGCAGGAAGCCCTAGATGCCACTACCCGCAAAGGCGTTCCAACTCTGGCTTCACCGGGTTGCCCCGTCGGCGAGCACAGCCGATATCTGCAGGATCTCCGGGATCAAGCGCACCACCCTGGCCCAGCAGCTGGTGCGCGGGAAAGTGGCCGAAACCACCCTGGTCAGCATCAGCCGGGCCCTGGACTTGAGTCCGCTGACGGAACTGGCTTCCTTCGACCACTATGCGGAACTGGCCGCCCCGCCGCAGCCGCCGACCCCCGCCGAGCTTGTCAGCCAGGTTGCCACCATGGACCTGTTGCGCGCGGTCATTTCCCGTTCGTCCCCGGCCTACGGCGGCTACGGTGACCATGGCAGCTCCATGACTCCGCCGCTGAGCCCCGCCCCGCACGCCACTTCTGTCCGGAACTGGGTGGACGCGATTGACGACGGTGAGTTGCGCCACCGGGTTTCGGCTGCCACCGGCGTGGCACCCCAGAACTATTCGGCCCAGCTCACGGCCAACAGGCTGTCCCCCGAGCTGGCGGTCGCGACTGCCCGCGCGGCGGGCGTAGGATTCACGGGCGGGCTCGTCGCCACGGGCTTGATAACCGAGGATGAGGCCGGCTGGACGCCAGGGGCGAAGCAGGCCGCGCTCGATGCCCTCTCCGCCGGAGACCTTAGCGCCCTGGCCGGGGAGCGGCTTCAGGCGCTCGGAAAATCGCTGCGGCGCCATGAGCAGGAGCAGGCACAGACAGAAAAAATTTGGGAGAACCTCGGATGATCGCGATCCTGCAGTGGACCACGCTGGCGGTGTGCGGCGTCGTCACGCTCGCCCGCGTGCCCAGCGTCCTCCGCGGTGTGAACCGGTCCCTGTTCGCCATCTTTGCGCTGATGACCCTGGCGATCCTGCTCAGCATCGATGCCCCGTACCTGGCCGTGGACCAGATCCTGGGCGGCATGAACATCGCCAACGTGGTGCTGCGCTTCGTCATTTTCGCCGCCATCTTCTTTCTTGGAGTCCGGGTGGCCCGGGGCTTCAGCGCGGACGACGCCCTGCGGCTCATCACCGGTCCTGTTGGAATTGCGGTAGCCGCAGCCGCCTCGGCGGTGGTGGTGCTGGTCTTCCTCACAATGGACACCGCCGGCTCCTCGGCGGGGCTGGTCGCCCTGTCCGCCAAGGATGACCGTAATGCCGCCTTGGTGGAGTACTACGGGGCCGCCGGGCGCCTCTACCCGGCGTTCATCACCGTGGCCCTGTTTCCGGCCATGGTGCGGACCCTGCGCAGCGGCCTCCCCGTCCTGGTGCGGTCCAGCGCGGCGTTGCTCGCGCTGGGCACCGTGGCCATCTCCCTGAGCCTGCTCTCCCCGGTCATTCCTCCGTCCCTCGGATTCATGCGGTTCGTCTTCAACTACTCGGCCGTTCTGTGCCTGGTCCTGGGACTGTCCCTGATCTGGTTGGCCAAGACGCTTGCGAAGCGGGCGCCGAAGAAGCAAGCTGGCATGACCTGACCATCTCGGGGCTGAGCAGGCAAGTGACGTGGGAGAACCCGGAATGATTGCAACCCTCCAGTGGGGCACGCTGATCATCTGTTCCGTGGTGCTTCTCCTCCGCGTTCCGGATGCGATCCAGGGGCGGAACAGGACCGTTTTCTGGATCCTGGTTCTCGCGACCCTGTGCAGCCTGCTCTCGGTGCCCGGCCCCTACGAGGCGATCGACGCGGTGCTCGGCGGTTGGAACCTCACCCACCTGATCCTGCGCTGCCTCGTGTTCGCGGCGGTCCTGCTGGTCGGTCTGCGCGTCGCGACCGGGCTGGCCGACCCCCGCGGCTACCGCCTCATCGCGGGCCCGGCCGGGCGCTGGGCCCTGGCCATCAGCGCTGCCGCCGTGGCGGTGACCTTCTTTCTCATGGACACCCGCGGGTCCTCGGCCGGCATGCTGGACATCACGGACAACGGCGGACCCAATGCCGTCCTGGCGCCGTTCTACGCCGCGGCAGGACGTACCTATCCTGCCTTCGTCTCCCTCGCCCTGCTGCCGGCTTTGCTGGCCACCACCAGGAGCCAATTGCCGCGGCTGGTGCGTGCCGCGGCCCTCCTGACATGCCTCGGCGCCCTCGCCACCGCCTGCAGCGTCCCAGCCTCCTTCGCACCTGGCCCCTGGTTCCTTGCGCAGCAGACGGTCAACTATTTGGCCGTCCTGGGCTACGTCCTAGGCCTGGGACTGTTCTGGGCTTCCGGGCTCGCCGCCAAGGAATCGCGTAACGCTCGCGCAACATTCCGCAAGAACAAAGGGTAAGGCATTCACAAAATCATTAGACCGTGAAAGAATCATGAATGTGTGAAAGCGGCATTCGCTTCGTGTACGGAAGTCAGCCGTGCGAAGCAGAGGCAGCCGTCCAAGCGCCATTGGGGGGATGAGTGGTAGCGGTCCGCAAGGACCGCTCCCACTCAGCCTGTTTAAGGGGTTTTCCGGTGTTGTCCCTGCTGTTTTGTCCCTGCTGTTTTGTCCCTGATGGGGGCTGGGACCGACGGCCCTGCCTGTCAGCGCACAAACCTCAGCGTGACCAGCTGGAACGGCCGCAACGTGAGCTCCGCGGAATCGAGGCCTGCCCTCACGCCCGGGGCGTCGACGGGCCGTTCCAACAAATCCACGGCGTGCAGCCCGCGGACCGGGAAGTTGGCCTTCAGGAGGCCTGCGGACCGTTCCCCCAGCGATTCGTACAGCCGGACTATTACGTCGCCGGAGCCGTCTTCAGCGAGTTTGACCGCTTCAATGACGAGGGCCGGATTGAACACGGTGACCAGCGGCTCCACCCCGTGGGCCCCTTGCACCACGCGCGGGGCCAGATTGGTGCGGTAGCCCTCCTCGACCGCGTCCGCGATGGTGGCGCCCGGCCGGATCGTGACGTGCAGCTCGTGCCTGCCCTGGTCCGCGTACGGATCCGGAAACTTCGGCGCCCGCAGGAGCGAGACCCGCACCGTGGTGGTGGTGCCGCCGTCGGCGCCCCGGACGTTGCGGGTGACATCGTGGCCGTAACTGGAGGCGTTGGAGATGGCCACCCCGTAGCCCGGCTCGGCGACATGGATCCAGCGGTGGGCGCAGATTTCGAACTTCGCGGCCTCCCAGGACGTGTTGACGTGGGTGGGGCGGAACACGTGCCCAAACTGCGTCTCGGCCGCCGAGCGGTCTGCCCTGACGTCCAGGGCGAAGCCCAGCTTGAGCAGTTTTTCGCTCTCCTGCCAGTCCACGAGGGTGGTGATCGCG
Organism: Arthrobacter sp. P4_F10; assembly: GCF_056401435.1. NCBI lineage: Bacteria > Bacillati > Actinomycetota > Actinomycetes > Micrococcales > Micrococcaceae > Arthrobacter > Arthrobacter sp. P4_F10. Next base: position 32,815 of record NZ_JBFUJJ010000011.1, on the reverse strand, counting down.
AGCGAGTCAGCGCCCGCGGCGAGCGCTATCCGCTGGGTCACGGGCGAGGAGCCGGCCATGCGCTCCACCACCACGACGACGCTCGGGCTTTCCCCTTGGGGGCCGGGCTCCAGACTCACCGAACGCGCCTCGACCAGTCGGACAACGTTCCTGCGGTAGAAGGCGTCGATGTCCCACGCGTCCCATTCATTCGGCGTGTCCCGGTGCAGCTCCAGGAGGTTGCCGAATTCTCCGGGAGCAATCGCGTCGCGTCCGGTGCCACGGTCTGTGAGCGAGGCCAGCAGTCCGTTGGCGTCCACGACGGCCCGGATGATGCCGTTGTCCAGGATGTAGCCGCCGTCTGCTTCGATGACCTCGACCGGCTGCCCGGGCCGGACCGGCTCGGCAGCGGCCAGGGCAGGCACGCCCTGGCGCTCCTGCGGGGCAGCGTTGAGGAGGAATTCCCGGCTGCCGGTGCCGAGGGCCGCGGCCGCGGCGTCCGTGATGATCGCCTCCAGCCCCCGTTCGACGGCGGCATAGTTCCGTTCGGCGTCCTGGTGGACCCACGCGATGGAGCTCCCCGGCAGGATGTCATGAAACTGCTGCAGCAACACCAGCCGCCAGAGGCGCTTGAGCTCCGCGGCAGGGTAGCTGTGCCCGGAACGCACGGCAGCGGTGGCACTCCAGAGTTCGGCCTCCCGGAGAAGGTGCTCGCTGCGCCGGTTTCCCAGCTTGGTCCTGGCCTGGCTGGTGTAGGTGCCGCGGTGCAGTTCCAGGTACATCTCCCCCACCCAGACCGGCAGGGGCTCATACTCGGCCTGGGCCTGGCCAAAGAAGCTGGCTGCCGAGCCGATCCGCACTTTCGGGGATCCTTCCAGGTCGGCCGTGCGCTGCGCCGAGGCCAGCATCTCGCGTGTTGGCCCGCCGCCGCCGTCGCCATATCCGAACGGAACCAGCGAGGAGCCTCCGCGTCCGTGGTCCCGGTAGTTCCGCTCTGCGTGCGCCAGGTCCCGGGCACTGAGATCGGAGTTGTAGCTGTCCACCGGCGGGAAATGGGTGAACACCCGGGTGCCGTCGATTCCCTCCCAGTTGAAGGTGTGGTGGGGCATCCTGTTGACCTGGTTCCACGAGATCTTCTGGGTGAGGAACCAGCGGCTGCCTGCGGCCTTGATGATCTGCGGCAGGGCCGCGGAATACCCGAACGTGTCCGGGAGCCACGCTTCCTCGCATTCCACGCCGAATTCGGCCAGGAAAAAGCTCTTGCCCTCGAGGAACTGCCGTGCCATGGCCTCGCCGCCGGGCATGTTGGAGTCCGATTCGACCCACATCCCGCCGACGGGAACGAACCGGCCGCCGCGGACTTTGTCCCGGATGCGCCCGAAGAGCTCCGGATAATACTCTTTCATCCACGCGAGCTGCTGGGCCGAGGAACACGAAAAGGTGAAATCGGGATACTCGTCCATCAGCGCGACGACGTTGGAGAACGTCCGGGCGCACTTGCGGATGGTTTCCCGTACCGGCCACAACCAGGCCGAATCGATATGGGCGTGGCCTGTGGCCACGAGCTGGTGCGCCGAGGCGTAGGCCGGCCGGGCCAGGACGTCGGCGAGGGCGGCCCGTCCGGCCTCCGCGGTACCGCCAACGTCGTCGGGGTCCATGATGTCCAGCATGCGTTCGAGCGCCCGCAGGATTTCGTGGCGGCGGGGCAGGTCCATGGGCAACTCGTGCATGAGCCCGGCAAGGGTGAGGATGTCCTGCTGCAGTTCCCATACCGTCTGGTTGCGTTCAGCGATGGCGATCATGCCGAGGCGGTACTTCGGTTCGCTGCCCGCCGTCGCCTTGTCGCCGTAGGGAGTGGCGGCGAATGTCCAGTTCTGGGACAAGTCGGGGTTGGCCGCGGCTTCGACGTAGAAGTCGACAGCCATGCCGGTGCCCAGGAGTTTGAGCGGAATGTGCTGGTTCCGAGGCGAAATCGCCTTGATAATGGTCCCGTCGGACCGCCAGGCAATGCCTTCGCACTGGAAGCCCGGGAGCTCGCCGCTGAATCCCAGGTCCACGAGGATTTCCACCGACGTGGCCGCCGCGGTTCCCCAGGTGTCCGGCACTTCACCCCGGAGCCGGAGCCACTTGGTGCTCCACGGGCGGCCCCAGGCCACGCCGTGTTCCTGCGGTGTGAACTCGTGCCGCAGGGCCTCCAGCACCGGCACGGGTTCGTCCGGCGCGTCCCAGCTGCTCAGTGTCAGCGGGACGCTGCGCGGGTAGACCGCGGGGGCGACGCGGTCACGCAGAAAGCGGTCCAGCCGGACTTCCGTAAGACGGCGGTCATCGTGCAATGTGTTCCTCTTCAGCGCTGGCGGTCCGATTGGCTCCAATCGATGGATAAAACTTACGCCGCGGGGAACCTGTTGGCCAAGTGTTGCCCCTAGCCGGCCGCGGGTGCCGGGACCGCGACGCGCTGCTGGCCCGCATACACGTTCAGGCTGGTCCGGCGGCTGAACCCGGCCAGGGTCATCCCGCTGGCCTCGGCCAGCTCGACGGCCAGGCTGGAGGGGGCACTGACAGCGGCAAGGACCGGGATCCCGGCGAGAGCTGCCTTTTGGACGAGCTCGAACGATGCCCTGCCGGACACCTGCAGCACGGTGCCCCGGAGCGGCAGCAGGCCTTCGCGAAGCGCCCAGCCCACCACCTTGTCCACCGCGTTGTGCCTTCCGACGTCTTCGCGGAGGCACAGCAACTCCGCCGAGCCGTCGTCGGCGATTCTGAAGAGTCCGGCGGCGTGCACGCCGCCGGTGGCGTCAAAGACCTCCTGGGCGGACCGGAGGGTGTCCGGGAGGCCCGCGAGCGTTTCCACGGGAACGGTCAGCGGATCCTGTGCCGGGCTGTAGTGCGAGGACTTGCGCACGGCATCGATCGAGTCCGTCCCGCAGATGCCGCAGGAGCTGGAGGTGAAGACGTTTCGTCCGGTCTCGGGCCGGACGACGTCGGGCCGGAGTTGAGCCTCCACGACGTTGAACGTTTGGATGCCGTCGGCGTCTTCGCCGGCGCAGAACCTGAGCGAGACCAGCTGTTCGGGAGCCCAGATGATCCCCTCTGAGACGAGGAACCCTGCGACGAGGTCGAAGTCATTGCCCGGCGTTCGCATGGTGACGGAAAAGGACATGTCTCCGAGCCGGATTTCCAGCGGTTCCTCGACGGCAAGGACGTCCTCCCGGTGCCGGACAGGGAATTCGAGGGCCTGAGGGGACCCATCCAGGACGATCTTGTGCACTTTGCGGCGTTGCGTGACACGGCCCATCCGGTGCTCCTAAGCAACATGTTGTGCGGTTGTCGTGATTCTTTGGCTGGTTCCATCATTGTAAGTGCCTGATCCTGAAGCCAGCGCAGGGGGCCAGGGCTCAGCCCAGGAGGGCACTCCAGTCCACCGGCCCGTCGCTGGCCGCGGCTTTCCTGGCGGTCCGCTTCGCGGCCGGCTTCTGCGCGGCGGAGGCTGCCGCCGGGTCCGGTAGCGGCGTCCCCCAAGGGAGTGCGAAGGCGGGGACCAGTTCCCCCAGCTGCACGCCATGGGGCGGGACCACCAGCACGCCGTCGGCGGCTGCCAGGCCCCGCATCATTCCCGGGCCGGTGTGCTGCGCCGGCGACGCCATGCCATAGAGCAGCCGGAAGGGCATGAGCCGCGTCCGGCCGGGATCGGCGTCAATCGTCGAGCCGCAGGGCACCTCGCCGAGCGGGGGAATTGGTCCGTGCCCCAGGGCCGCCAGGAGCGGGGCCCCGATCGTGGACAGTGCCATCATGGCCGCGAGCGGGTTCCCTGGCAGGCCGAGGATGTACCTGCCGTCCGGCAGCTCGGCCAGCACGGCGGGATGGCCCGGGCGCATGGCGACGCCGTCGATCAGCAGGCGGCCGCCGAGTTCGGTGACCGATCGGCGGAGGTGGTCCGTTCCGGAGCGACCCGTGCCGCCGGTGGTGATGACGACGTCGGCAGGCAGGTTTTCGGCGGCAGGATCGGTGTCCTCGAGCGCGGCGAGCCATTCGGCGTAGGTATCCCCGATTTTCACTTCTTCGGTGCAGATCCCGCCGAGCATTCCCACCACGGCTGCCAGTTGGGGTCCGAAGGTGTCCCGGACCTGCCCGGGTGCCGGCACCCCGGACGTCACCACCTCCGAGCCGGTGAAGACGAGCCGCACCAAGGCCTTGCCGAGCACCGGAAGGGTGTCGCTTCCGGCCAGCGCGGCGAGGGCCAGGTGGGCGGGGTTCAGGACGGTGCCGCCCTTGATCAGGACGTCTCCGGCGGCGGCTTCCTCCCCCGCTTTCCTGATGTGGTCCCCGTTCCGCGGGTCCCCCGGTTTCGCGTTGCCGCCCAGTTTCAGGACAGGCAGGCCGTCCTCGTCGGCGCCGATGATGCCGCTCTCGCTGCGCAGCACCGCCTTGGCCCCGGCCGGAATGAGGCCTCCGGTGGCAATCGGACTTGCCTGATGCGGTGCCAGCAGCTGGTTGGGTTCGGCCAGGATCCACGGACCGCTGCCGTTGACGGCCCAGCCGTCCATGGCAGAGGAAGCGTAATGGGGCATGTCCCGCAGGGCAACGACGTCCGCTGCGAGGGTCCGGCCCAGCGCCTGCCGGAGCGGGACGGGGGCAGCCGGGATGGGAACGGCGCAGTCGAACGCGAGTTGGCGGGCCTCCTGCCACGTGTGGGCCAGGTGCCGGTGCGGCTCCCCCGCCGTGTCCTGGCCGGCAGTGTCCTCGTCCGTTGAATCTTCGTCCGTTGAATCCGGGTCCGTCGGGTCCGGGCCCGCCGGGTCCTGGCCCGCCGGGATGGGAGGGTCTGCGGGGCCCTCCGTGAAGCCCTCTCTGAGGCCGTCTTTACCGCCGTCGCTGCCTGGGACAGTGGGTCCGCTGCCGTCCGGGGCCGCCGCCGTCATGCCCCGGGGGCTTCGGCGGCTGCGTAGTCCTTGGCGAGCCGGCGCGCCACGGCCATCGCGGACTCCATGGACACGGAGTCCGTGGCCTGCCCGGAGCCGGAGGCCAGACCCGCGGCAAAGCCGGCAATGAACGTCGTCAGCGGCGCCGCCGGGCGCACCACGGAGTGGGCAGCCACCCCGGCCAGGGCGAGGACCTCGTTCACGTCAATCTCAACGTCTTCCAGCTCCAGGGCCTGGAGCAGGGCACGGCACCAGTCTTCCAGCGTTTCATCCTGGCTTTTCACCGTTTGCCTCCATGGTCGAGTTCAGCTGCGGAGTTCCGGACCGGCGCCCGGACCGCGGTCTGGAAGCCTACCGGAAACGCCTAATGCGGACGCGTCATCCCAGGTGTCGACATCATCCGTGGAACCGGGGGGAACGCGAACTTCCCGCACGTCCAGCCTAGCAAGAAGGGCGAAGACCGACGCGTTTTCCAGGCTGCCCCTGGCCGCGGCGTCCGCAACACAACGTTGTAGCGCAGCTGTGCCATAAAACCCCGCGAGTGGTTGCTTCCGGCCTTCGGCCGAGACGGCCATGACGCCGTCGCCCCCGTCCCGTTCCGGCGCAACTGCAACAGACGCGGCCAGCGATTCGGCCAGGGCGCGGACTGCCTCGGCCGAGCGCGGCATGTCACAGGCAAGGACCAGGGTAAACGGCGCCGCCGCGGCTGCCCCGTGCCGGCCGGGGTGGTCCGCGTCCAGCGCGGCCAGTCCCGCGGCGATGGCTGCGGCCGGCCCCGCGAAAGGCGGGTCTTCCCTGCAGCTCAGCACGCCCCCGGGCAGGTCCCCGGGGTCAGGACCGACGACGACGGTGCGCCCTGCCCCGCCCGCGGCGCGCAGTGAGCGCTCAAGGAGGGTGGCGCCGTCGTAGATCAGCCCGGATTTGGGCACGCCGCCCAGGCGGGAGGACCGTCCCCCGGCGAGAATAATGGCATCGAACTCCACCGGTTCAGCCTAGCGCGGCGCCGGCTGCCGCCGAATCAGCCATGAACTGCCCGGCAGCAGTTCAGGCAGCAGTCCAGGCAGCAGTTCAGGCCGCTGACTCAGGCAACAGGAACGGGTCCCAAGCCGGCGTCGGCTTCTCGAGCTCCTTGATTTGCCAGATGGCGCCCTTTGGCGGGCCCGGAACAAAACCGATCTTCCAGCCCATCTCCGCCGGGGTGTGGTCGCTCTTGGCGTTGTTGCACCGCAGGCACGCCGCCACCAGGTTCTCCCAGGAATCGGCCCCGCCCCGGGATTTTGGCTGGACGTGGTCGATGGTGTGGGCAGCCTTGCCGCAGTAGGCGCAGCGGTGGGCATCGCGGCGGAGCACGCCGCGGCGGCTCACCGCTGTCATGGTGTTGTACCTCGGCCGGATGTAGCGGTTCAGCAGGATCACGGACGGGCGGCCCAGAATATCCTGGGGGCCGACAACGGGGTCGTCCCCTTCGGCCACCACGCTGGCCTTTCCGGTTAGGACAAGGACGAGCGCCCGGCGGAAGGTGATGACCGCCAGGGGTTCATATCCAGCATTCAGAACGAGAGTGCGCATCCGCATACCTCTTCACGGCCGCACCCGCCAGCGGCACGAGGGCCGGCTGCCCTCTGCATGGTCGGGCTATGGATCGACAACACAAGAGTAAACACTCAGGTGCCGGATCACCGAATATTTTTTCACGGGCGCAGTCTTCAGCGCGGAAAGTTCACGGCGCGGCAACGCAAAAGACCCCCGCCAAGAGGCGGGGGTCTTTCGAAGGTGCTGGGGGTCTTGCTTAGGCGCCGACGCGGATGAAGACCGGGCCGGAGCCGACGTTTACGCTGTACAGCGCGGTGGTTCCGCCGTTCCAGCCGCCGTGGACTGCCATGCCGTTGCCGACGTAGACCGCGATGTGAGCCATGCCCACGCCGCCGTTCTGGTAGTAGGCGAGGTCGCCCGGGCGTGCCTCGGCGGCGCTCACGGTGCGGCCCAGGGACAGGTAACCTGCCGGCCAGCCGTGGTAGTGGATGCCGGCCGCGGCCAGCGCGTTGGTGGCGAGGGCGGTGCAGTCCTGCGCCACGCCGATCTGTGCGTAGGCAGCGGCGGCGATGGTTGCGCCGGAGCCGCTTCCGATGCCGGCGGGAGCCTGGGCAGCGACGCCGCCGCTGACACCAAGCTCGGTGCCACCGGCGCGGGAGGCGTTGGAATCCTGGACCTGCACGACGGGAGCCGGCGACGTGGTCACAGCGGGCTTCTCGTAGGAGATCGCGATGGTGGAAGCGGCCGAGATTGTGGCCGGAGCGGCGGACTGGACTTCCAGGGCCGAAGCGGAGGTGGATTCGCGCTGAACATTGGTCTCAGCAGCGTTGGCTGCGATTCCACTGGTCAGAACCAGACCGGAAGCTGCGGCGATGACCGCGGCCTGACGGCCCACGCCGCCGGCGTTGTCGCCGACAGCCTTGGCAATAACAGCCAGCGAGTTGGTCTTGGTGACCTCGGCGCGGTGCCGTGCAACAGTTGCACGAGTAGTCATTAAGTTCTCTCTTTCGTGATCCTTGGACCGCGCGCTTTCGGGCACGGACTGAGGACGCTCCGGCATCTTGGGGGTACGCCGGATCGCCCCGAAATGGGTTACTTAGCGAAGGGTGTACTGCGAAGACGCGCCAAAAGCGGAAACTGCATGCTGTCCGGGCTCGGTAGAGAATGAGCCTGCGGAACGTGATCCAATCCGGGCGCCGGCAAGGGCGGCACGTGATGTGGATTCCAGCGGGCTCAAAAGAGCCTCGCCGGTGCGCATGCGCGCAGAATTGTGGCGTGAAGACACGAAAGTAGCCTCTCCCAATGCCTACGAGGTGAGCTGTCGGATTCGGATGGGAGTCACCCGGCCGCGCTGCTTCCTGGGAAGCTTTGCGACTTAACCCCAAGGCCTTCTTTCGAAGGCCAAAATTGGTTCCCCCGCCCCTGCCAGACGATGTAATGCGAACGGACCTTGAGCGGTGGCAGAGCTAGGCAATCCACTCAAGAGCGCCAACTTCGGAAAAGTTGGCGTGCTTCAAACCCTACAGGAGTCCGGACCCAATGTCACATTCAGATCACGGCGTGTCACAAGAATCTGAGAGTGGTCCATCGTCTTTGTTAGAGCCAGCCGAGGGGGTCAACGACGTCGCCGTTGACCATCACTTCAAAGTGGAGGTGGCAGCCCGTGGAGGCGCCGGTGGTTCCGCTCATGGCGACGACGTCACCGCGCGATACCTTCTGGCCGACCTCGACCGAGGCAGAGGACAGGTGGTTGTACGTGGTCTCCAGGCCGTTACCGTGGTCGATGACCACCCGGTTTCCACCGCCGAAGGGATGCCATCCATTGAAGGTCACGGTGCCGCTGGCGGCTGCATGGACCGCCGTGCCGCACTGGGCAGCGAAATCCTGGCCGCGGTGGAACTCCCCCGCGCCTCCGGTAATGGGGCTGACGCGGTAGCCGTAGGGCGAGGCCGTGACCAGCTGATCCAGCGGCCCGCCAAGTGTGCCCGCCGATGCGGCGCGGGTGATGCTGCCCACAGACTGGGCGCTCAGCAGCTGCTTGAGCTTCCCGTCCGGATCGCCCTTCGTGGTGACGGCAGTGCGGCTGAAGTCGACCTTTGCCGCGGCAGCGGCGGTGACATCCGGCTGAACGGCGGCCGAGAGAGCGCCGGATCCGCCGGGATTGGAGGCCATCACGGGGCTCGTGACGGGGACCGTCACGGTGAGAACCAGACCAGTTGCGGCCAGGGCGATCCCGGCTTTCTGCCCGACTCCGCTGGCCGAGGCAAACTCCGTTACCTGACGGAACGGACTGCGCCGGCGACGCCGTTCATCGCGGTGCGCGTCGCGCGGGCGTTCGGCCATATGCGCGACGACGGGACGCGGCTCCGGAGCGGGACCGGTCGCGCGGCGACGGCCCCTGGCGGTCTGGGTGGTCAAGAACGGTTCCTCTCTGGAGAGCCTGCGAAGTTAGCTGTCGGATTCGGGTCAGAGAGATCAAAGACCCGGTCCGCCGTTGCAAGCAGCCAGGCACAGGGGTATCCCCAGGGGATCCTTCGGTGGAAGCTGCTTGCCGCTGACGGACTTCACCCCAAGGCTGCTTAAGTAGCAGCCGAAAGTGGTTCCCCCGCCCCTGCCAGAAGGTGGTTCAGCGACTGATCCGCTGGCAGGGCTCGGCTTCGGATCAGGTAACGCTTTGGTATCGGTACTGGCCACTAACTATAGGGGATTAAGCCGCCCGGTGATAAATCCGTAATCGCAACTGTGCAGAACTCATGGGTCGTCCCACAACCGGCCCGTTGCGGCCGGTCAGGCGACCGTTACAAAGACGTGCGCGGCAACCTCGGGCGGCAGTTCCAGGGCTCCCTCGATATCGGGGACGCGGACCGAGATGTACTCCCCCACACGCTCCAGCGAGACCAGCGCGCCAGGCCGGATTCCGCCTTCGTCGAGCTGGGCCAGAAGCTCCGGCTCCACCTGGATCGGCTCCGCGAGCCGGTTGACCGTGATCCGCGAACCCGCACCGTAACCGGCCATGGCCTCCAGGAGGTTTACCGCCCTGTCCGCGGGGGCACCATTGGGCACCCCGCCAAGATCTGCCAGCCCCGGAATGGGGTTTCCGTAGGGCGAAACTGTCGGGTGGTTGAGCATCTCGAAGATTCGGCGCTCGACGCGTTCGCTCATGACATGCTCCCAGCGGCACGCTTCCTCATGGACGTAGGCCCAGTCGAGTCCGATCACGTCCGCGAGCAGTCGTTCGGCGAGGCGGTGCTTGCGCATGACACCGATGGCGCGTTTCCGCCCGGTTTCGGTCAGTTCAAGGTGCCGGTCACCGGAAACAACCACAAGCCCGTCACGCTCCATGCGGCCGATGGTCTGGGAAACGGTGGGGCCGGAGTGGCGGAGCCGTTCGGCGATGCGGGCACGGAGGGCAACGATGTTTTCTTCTTCAAGTTCCAGAATGGTCCGAAGATACATCTCCGTGGTATCGATCAGATCCGTCATTCAGCTCAGCTCCTCGAGCGCAGTCCTTGCGTCATTCCCACCGTACCGCGTGCGGGCTGCATGCAGGATGCGCCCTGGCGGGATCCGCCGTACGTTCGCATGCCAGCCTAGCCTATTTTGAATTACTCCGGATAATTTTCGTTCGGCCCGGGACTGCCCTCCCGGCGCCCGTAGGCCGGCAGCCCCCGGCGTCTCAATGACCTGACTGTGACAGGCCTTTTTCCGTATCGCCGGGACCCGTCAGGCAGAATGAAACAGGCAAAATAGAACAGGCAGAATGAAAAAGGGGTGTCCGTTGTAGCCATCCCTGCCAGGCCACCTCCCAGCCACGCTACGAACCCGCCGAAAATTGGAGCCACTGTGAGCGACACGAGCGTCACGATCCCCGCCAACCTCCTGCCCAAGGACGGACGGTTCGGCGCCGGCCCGTCCAAGGTCCGACCGGAACAGATGGACGCCCTCGCCGCGGCATCGGCGAAGCTGCTGGGGACCTCGCACCGCCAGGCACCGGTGAAAAACCTGGTCGGCTCGGTACGCAGCGGCCTCAGCGATTTCTTCCGCGCGCCCGAAGGCTATGAAGTCGTGCTCGGTGTGGGCGGATCCACCGCGTTCTGGGACATCGCCAGCTTCGGACTCGTAGAGAACAAGGCGCAGCACCTGTCCTTCGGCGAGTTCGGCTCGAAGTTTGCCTCGGCCACCAACAAGGCGCCGTTCCTCGCCGAGTCCTCCATTATCAAGGCCGAACCCGGCACCCGCCCCTCCGCCCGGGCGGAGGCCGGCGTCGACGTCTATGCGTGGCCGCAGAACGAAACCTCAACCGGCGTGGCTGCCCCCGTCCAGCGCGTGGCAGGCGCCGACGAGGGGTCGCTGGTGCTGGTGGACGCGACCTCGGCCGCGGGCGGGCTGGACGTGGACGTGGCGGAGTCCGACGTGTACTACTTCGCGCCGCAGAAGAACTTCGCGTCCGACGGCGGCCTGTGGCTGGGCCTGTTTTCCCCCGCGGCGCTGGAGCGGGCGGCACGGATCAAGGCCGGCAACCGCTGGATCCCCGATTTCCTGGACCTCCAGACGGCGATCGACAACTCCCGGCTCAACCAGACCTACAACACCCCGGCGCTGGCCACCCTGGTGACCCTGGATGCCCAGGTGCAGTGGCTGAACGCCAACGGCGGCCTGGACTTCGCAGCCGCCCGGACCGCGGATTCCGCCGGCCGCATCTACCGCTGGGCCGAGGCGTCCGGCTACGCCACGCCGTTCGTGGCCAAGGCCGAGGACCGTTCCAACGTGATCGCCACGATCGACTTCGACGAATTGATCGATGCCTCGGCCATCGCCAAGGTGCTCCGCGCGAACGGCGTCGTCGACACCGAGCCGTACCGCAAGCTGGGCCGCAACCAGCTGCGCATAGCCACCTTCGTGGCGATCGAGCCGGACGACGTCTCGGCACTGCTCGAGTGCATCGATTTCGTCGTGGCTGAACTGAAAAAGTAGCCTCAGCGCCCGGCGGCGCCGTCACGGCCCATGAGAACTCAGGCCGCGGCGGCGCCGTCATCGTTTCAGGCCGGTCCGCCCGGCTGCACATTCTGTTGTGAGCCGCGCCGCGCACCCGGCTGGGAACCAGGGCTGGCGCCGGCTGGACCGGTCCCGCTTTCGACGTGGAAGTACCGCAGCCCGCGCGCGCGACGGTTGAAGTGGAGCCGCAGGTGCTTCGCCCGGATGATCCACACCAGCCCGATCAGGGCCGCCAGCAGGCCGGCGCCCGCCGCAACCGCCATGGACCAGCGGGGGCCGGCGGTGTTTGCCACCCAGCCGACGAGCGGCGCCCCAATGGGAGTTCCGCCCATGAAAATTGCCATGTAGAGGGCCATCACCCGGCCCCGCATTACGGGGTCCGTGGTGGTCTGGACGTACCCGTTGGCGCTCGTCATCATGGTGATGGCGAACAGACCCACGGGCACCAGAGCAACGCCGTACCAGAAGTAGTTTGGGGCCATCGCGGCGATGCCGGAGGTTACGCCGAAGGCCGCTGCCGCCCCGAAAATGACCCGCAGCCGGGGCTTGCCGCGGCCGGCGGACAACAGCGCCCCGGCGACGGATCCGATGGCCATGATCGAATTCATCAGGCCGAAGGCCCCCGCGTCGAGGCCGAATTCCTTACCCACCATGGCCGCAATGAACAGGGCGAAGTTCAGCCCCAGGGTTCCCACGATGAAGATCGCTACGAGCACCACGACGAGGTCCGGACGGAACCTGACATAGCGCAGACCCTCCCGGATCCTGCCCTTGCCCGCCCGTGCCCGCGGCAGCCGCCGCAGCGACGCGGCCGGGATTTTCGCCAGGCTCACCAACATGGCCACAAAGGTGAGCGTGTTGATGAGGAAGACCCAGCCGGGCCCGACAACGGCAGTGAGCACGCCGGCGACTGCCGGGCCTATCATCCGGGCGACGTTGAAGGAAGCACTGTTGAGGGCCACGGCATTGGGGAGGTAGTCGTCCTGGACCAGTTCCGAGACGAAGGTCTGCCGCACGGGAGCGTCCAGGGCGGAGACCACCCCGAGCATTAGGGCGAAAGCGTAGACGTGCCAGAGCTGCGCCGCGCCCGAGACCACCAGGATGCCCAGTCCGGCGCTCAGCAGCGCCATTGCGGACTGGGTCAGCACCAGCAGCCGCTTACGGTTGAAGCGGTCGGCGAGAAGTCCGGCCACGGGCGCCAGGAAGAGCTGCGGGCCCAACTGCAGGGCCATCGTGATCCCCACCGCCCCGGCATCGTGCGCCGTCAGGTGGGCGAACACCAGCCAGTCCTGGGCGGTGCGCTGCATCCAGGTGCCAATGTTGGAGATGAGCGCACCGATGAACCAGATGCGGTAGTTCAGGATGTGCAGGGACTTGAACGTGGACATCAGCCCCAGCCCTCCCCAGACACGCTCCCGGACGTTTTCAACCGTTAGTCGGCCTCGCCCGCAGAGCGTTCCCGCTCGTCGTCGTCGGTCTCCGAGGCGCCGGGCTCGGCAGCATCCTGGTCGGCAGTACCCTGCTGGTCTGTATCGTGCGTATCCTGCTGGTCAGTATCCGACTGGTCAGTATCCGACTGGTCTGTATCCTGCTGGTCTGTATCCTGCTGGCCTGGGGCCGACGCCGGCGACGGCGTTGGGGAGCCGGACGCCTCGTCGGCGGCCTCGTCATCTTGTGCGTCTTCCGGGCGGACCCGCTCAGCCCACGGAATCCACGCCGGCGCCAGGACGGAGTCTTCGGAGGGCAGCAGGCCGAGTTCATCCACCGTGACCACCTTGGACCGCGAGTTGCGGGTCAGTACGGCGTACCACTGCCAGCCCAGGTACCCCGGCAGCCTGGATTCGAAGAGATGGGTCACCAGGCGGTCGCCTTCGCTGCGGGCACCGATGTGCTCGCCGATCTGCTCGGCGGGAGCAATGCCTTCCACCGCGGTACGGGCGACGTCGACGGCGGCGGCCAGGAAGGCGTCGGGCTTGCCGGTGCGCCAGAAGGGCACGCCGGCGCGCGGGCGCGTTCCCTGCTTTGAGCCTGCTGTCTTGGATCCGGCAGGCAGGGTGGATCCGGCATCCGGCGCCGGCAACCGATCAGGTTCCTGAGTCATCAAGAGCCTTATACGTCCAGCTCGTCGGCAACCTTACGGAGGGCCGCTGCGATCGCCTTGCCCTTGTTGCCTTCCGGGTACTTGCCCGCGGACAGGGTCCCGGACAGGTTGTCCAGCACGCTGACGAGGTCCTGCACCAGCGGGGCAAGGTCCCTGGCACTGGGCCGCTTTGCCTTGGCGATGGACGGTGTCTTGTCCAGCACGCGCAGGCCCAGGGCCTGGGCACCCTTGCGTCCGTCGGCTACACCAAATTCAACGCGCGTTCCGGCCTTGAGCTCCGTGACACCCTCGGGCAGCGCGGACTTGGGCAGGAAGACCTCCTGGCCGTCCTCGCCCGCGAGGAATCCGAAGCCTTTTTCCTTGTCATACCACTTGACCTTGCCGGTAGGCACGTAATCAACCTTCTTCGTTCTGCGGGGACACGGCCGGCGGTCACCGCATCCGCATGGATACGCGGGTTCAGGGTATGACTGCCCGGACCGTGTTGGTCTGTACCTCCAAGGTTATCCTGCCTGGTTCACTTTAACGGCGTGAGGCGCGGGCGATGCTGGACTGTTAGCGTTGCCCACATGACACTGACGCGTTACCGGCGGCCTCTGATGATCATCGCGGCCACCCTTGCTGTACTGTCCCTTGCCGCCGTCGGCGCTGTCATGGCCATGGCCTTCAACAATGTCGTGGCGCCCGCCTGGATTACCTCAACGGCCCTCTACGGGCTCCCGGTGGCATTCCTGCTCATGCTGGCGCTCGTTGTAGACGCGGTGGCCGCACGGCGCCGCCCGCGCGGGCCCGGCGAAAGGTAACGTTGGAGCGATGTCCCTCATCCGCGCGCTGAGCAAGGAACTTCAGGCACGAAGCGACGAGTCGCTGCGTGCCCTGTTCTCCGCGCGGCCGGACCTGATTTCTCCCGGCGTCCCGGACTTCCCCGCCCTCGCCGCCCGTGCCAGCGGACGCGTCAGCGTCCAGCGGGCGCTCGAGCGGCTTAACCGTCCACAGATGCAGGTCCTGGAAACCCTGCACCTGTGCACCAACGCCGATACCGGGCACAGCGCCTCGGCGGCGATGCTGAAGAAACTGATCAACGGCTCCTCGGCTGCCGCCATCGACCGGCTCCTCCATTCCCTGCAGGACCTGGCCCTCGTCCACCGCGCCGATCCCCCGCACGGTGCCGCCCCCGCCGCCGCCAAGCAGCGCCACTACCTCCCGGTGGGCAGCCTCAAGGATGTGATCGGCATCTACCCGGCGGGACTGGGGCGCAGCTACACCGAACTCGTGCGGCTCCAGCCGGCCTTTGCGCAGCGCGTGGTGCAGCTGGTGGGGGAACTGCACCGCGCCGGGGCGTCCATCTCCCCCGCCACGACGCCGATGGAAGCGGCCCTGTCGCTGCAGCACTGGACGGCAACACCGGAATCGCTCCAGCAAATCCTGACCACCGCACCGGATCGGACCGCCGCCCTGCTGGCCCGGTTCGGAAACTGGGCCATGGGCGCCGTTCCGCAGGCGCAGCGCCGGGCTTCCGTGCTCCACGAAAGCGCCGACGTCGGCCCCGTGGACTGGCTCCTGGCGCGGGGGCTGCTGGTGCCGCTGGACGCCGCCCACGTCGAACTGCCGCACAGCGTCGGAGTGTCGCTGCGCGGCGGGTTCGTCATCGAGAGCTTTTCCCTGATGCCGCCCGTCCCCCACCTTGGCCACACGAGCGCAGGGCTGCGCCGGAACGCCGCCTTGGGCGCTATTGCCGAGACGCTGCGGCTCGTGGGCGAAGTGCTCTACACCGTGCGCGAACAGCCCCTGGCGACGCTGCGCAGCGGAGGCGTCGGGGTCCGGGAGATGAAGCGGCTGGCGGATTCCCTGCGGATCGACGTGCACGAGGCCGGCGTACTCGCGGAGTTCTGCGGACTGGCCGGTCTGCTGCGGCTGGACGTCGACAGTTCGGCGTGGGTGCAGCCGCCGCAGCTGGAGTGGCTGGCGCTGCCGCGGCAGGAACAATGGCTATGGCTGGTCAATGCCTGGCTGGCCAGCGAGCGCGCGCCGTCCCTGGTGGGCCAGCCCGTGAATGCCGCCGGCCCGGCCGGCCATCGGGGCGCGGCCGGCACCACCATCAATGCGCTCTCTGCCGAGGCGCAGCGGCCCGACGCCCCGGTGGTCCGTAAACGGGTCCTGGAAATCCTGAATGAACTCACCCTCGAAGCCGCGGCGACCGACGGGCAGGCCCCCGTTCTCGATGCCGCCGCGGTGCTGGAGCGAGCCGAGTGGACCCAGCCCCGGATGGCCCGGCGCTTCAGCTCGCTGATCCGCGGCATCCTCACCGAGGCCGAGATGCTTGGCCTGATCGGCTCCGGGGCGCTCAGCCAGCTGGGCGCCGCGATCGCCGCCGAACAGCCGGATGATGCGTTGGGGATCCTGGGCGAACACCTGCCGGCAGCCCTGCAGCATGTGCTGCTGCAGGCGGACCTGACGGCGGTGGCTCCGGGTTACCTCGATCCCGAACTGAGCGAACGGCTCCTGACCATGGCCGCGGCCGAAGGGCAGGGCCCGGCAACCATCTACCGGTTCTCCGTCGCCTCCGTCCGCCGGGCGCTCGACGCCGGCCAGGACGCAGCGGCGATCCTGGACTTCCTGCGCCAGCATTCCGCCACCGCCATTCCGCAGCCGCTCCAGTACCTCATCGAAGACACCGCCGCGCGCCACTCCCGGCTCCGCGTGGGGACAGCAGCCAGCTTCATCCAGAGCGAGGACGACTCTGCCTTGCTGGAACTGCTCAACGCCCCGGCCGCCGCCAGCCTGGGGCTGGTGCGCATCGCGCCCACCGTGGTCGTCTCACACGCCGCACCCCGGGAAACCGCCCAGATTCTCAGAGCCCTGGGTCTCGCCCCCATCCTGGAGGAAGCAGCATCCGCCGTCGTCCGGCTGCGCCGCAGCACCCCGGGTCCCGGCAGCGGCCGGCCCGTCTACACCGCCCCGCGGACCGCTCCGCCGGAGGCCGACATCGACGCCCAACTGGCCGTGCTGCGCGGTGACGGGTCCCGGGCACCTGGCTCCGGCGCTCACTCGCCGGCGGCTGTCCCTGGCAGCGAGGAAGCGACCCAGCTGGGGCTGGAGACCCTCCTGAAAGCGATCCGCCTCCGGCAGCGTGTGGTCATGAACGTCGTGGACAGCATGGGGAATGCCAGCCGCGAGACGGTTGTTCCGGTAGCTGTGAATGGCGGGCGGGTGCGCGTGTTCGATCCGGTCAAGGAGATCGAGCGGGTCCTGTCCATCCACCGGATTATCGACGTAGAAGCTACAGAGGAATTGTTCCAGTGAATGACGGGCCCCTGATCGTCCAGAGCGACAAGACCATCCTGCTGGAGGTCGACCACGAACTCGCAACCGAGGCCAGGCACGCCATCGCGGCGTTCGCCGAGCTGGAACGGGCCCCGGAGCATGTGCACAGCTACCGGCTGACGCCGCTGGGTCTGTGGAATGCCCGGGCGGCCGGACTGGACGCCGAAAAAGTGCTGGACACCCTGCTCACGTACTCCCGGTTCCCCGTGCCGCACTCCCTGCTGATCGACGTCGAAGAGACCATGTCCCGGTACGGCCGGCTCCGGCTGGAAAAGGACCCGCAGCATGGCCTGGTCATGCGCACGTCCGACTACCCCGTGCTCGAGGAGGTCAGCCGTGCCAAGAAGATCGCCCCACTGCTCGGGCCGCGGATCGACGGCGAGACCGTGGTGGTGCATTCCTCCCAGCGCGGCCAGCTCAAGCAGCTGCTGCTCAAGATTGGCTGGCCGGCCGAGGACCTCGCCGGCTACGTGGACGGCACGCCGCACCCCATCATGCTCAACGAAACCGGCTGGAAGCTGCGGCCTTACCAGCAACTGGCGGCGGAGAACTTCTGGGCCGGCGGCAGCGGCGTCGTCGTCCTTCCCTGCGGCGCCGGCAAGACGCTGGTCGGGGCGGCCGCCATGGCCACAAGCTCCACCACCACGCTGATCCTGGTGACCAATACTGTCGCCGCGCGGCAGTGGAAGGACGAGCTCATCAAGCGCACGTCACTGACCGAGGAGGAGATCGGCGAGTACTCCGGCTCCGTCAAGGAAGTCCGTCCGGTCACGATCGCCACCTACCAGGTCCTGACCACGAAGCGCGGCGGCCTGTACCCGCACCTGGAGCTCGTGGACGGCAACGACTGGGGTCTGATCATCTACGACGAGGTCCACCTGCTGCCGGCACCGATCTTCCGGATGACGGCCGACCTGCAGGCCCGGCGCCGGCTGGGGCTCACGGCCACGTTGGTGCGGGAGGACGGGCGGGAGGGCGAGGTCTTCAGCCTGATCGGTCCGAAGCGCTACGACGCGCCGTGGAAGGACATCGAGACCCAGGGCTACATCGCCCCCGCCGATTGCGTGGAGGTCCGGGTGGACCTGCCGCGCGAGGAACGGGTGGCCTATGCCATGGCCGAGGACGCCGACAAGTACCGGCTGTGCGCCACGTCAGAGACGAAGACCCGGGTGGTGGAAGAACTTGTCGCCGAACACGCCGGCGAGCAGCTCCTGGTGATCGGGCAGTACATAGACCAGCTAGACGAGATCGGCGAACGCCTGGGCGCGCCGGTGATCAAGGGCGACACGTCGGTCAAGGAACGCCAGCGGCTCTTCGACGCCTTCCGCGCAGGCGAGGTGCAGACCCTGGTGGTGTCCAAGGTGGCCAACTTCTCCATCGACCTGCCCGAGGCGTCGGTCGCGATCCAGGTCTCCGGGTCGTTCGGTTCCCGCCAGGAGGAGGCCCAGCGCCTGGGCCGGCTGCTGCGCCCGAAAAAGGACGGCCGCTCCGCCAGGTTCTACTCGCTCGTGGCCCGGGACACCCTGGATCAGGACTTCGCCGCGAAGCGGCAGCGTTTCCTCGCCGAGCAGGGCTACGCCTACCGGATCATGGACGCCAAGGACGTCGGCACCGCCGGATAGGCGGGTGCCGTCCCTGGTGCGTGCCCCGGCGCGGCCGCCGGGGCACGGCCCATGCAACACACATCTGCCATTCAGAAAACTCCCAGAGTCTGGGAGCATCATGGGAACATGAAAAAGAACGGACCCGAAGCCAAGCTGCTCGTCGTCGATGACGAACCGAACATCCGCGAGCTGCTGTCGACGTCCCTGCGCTTCGCTGGTTTCGAGGTTGTCTCGGCCGGCAGCGGGCGTGAGGCACTGGCCGCCGCAGAGCTGCACGCCCCCGATCTGGCAGTGCTGGACGTCATGCTGCCGGACATGGACGGCTTCACCGTCACCCGCCGCCTGCGCGCCGCCGGCAAGCACTTCCCCGTCCTGTTCCTCACGGCCAAGGACGACACCGAGGACAAAGTCACCGGCCTGACCGTGGGCGGGGACGATTACGTCACCAAGCCCTTCAGCCTCGACGAGGTGGTGGCCCGCATCCGCGCGGTGCTCCGGCGCACACAGCCCCAGGTCGACGACGACGCCGTGATCCGGGTCGATGACCTCCAGCTCGACGACGACGCCCACGAGGTCCGCCGCGGTGGCACCGTGATCGAGCTGTCGCCCACCGAGTTCAAGCTCCTGCGCTACCTCATGCTCAACCCGAACCGGGTCCTGTCCAAGGCCCAGATCCTCGATCACGTGTGGGAGTACGACTTCAACGGCGATGCCTCGATCGTGGAGTCCTACATCTCCTACCTGCGCCGCAAGGTGGACATCGATCCCGATGCGCCGGCACTGATCCAGACCAAGCGCGGCGTCGGCTACGTTCTGCGGACTGCCGAGAAGCGCTGACCTTGTTGCACCGCTGGAAATCGGCCTCGCTGCGCTCGCAGCTCGTGGCCATCATGATGGCGCTCATGCTGGTGGCCCTCACGGCCACCGGTGCGGGCACGCTGACGCTGCTGCACAGCTTCCTGCAGGGACAGGTAGATGACAAGCTGCGGGCCGCCGTCGAATCCGTGCGGCTGGAGAAGTCCTTCACCCAGCTGCAGGAGACCAGCTCCACCGTTCCCACCGACTACTCGCTGATGCTCTTCAGCCCGGGCCTGCCACCCATTCCGTTCGGCGGCGACAAGGACTCCCACCCCGCCATCAGCACCTTTTCCACGGTCGAGGCCCGGGAACGCCAGCAGGTACCCTTCCAGGTCCCCGGCTCCGAGGGCGGCAACTGGAGGGTTGTGGCCCTGAGCGTCGTGGACAACAACCAGCGCAGCGCGGTCGTCGTCATCGGGTTGCCGCTGGACCCCGTCGATTCCGTGATGGAACATGCCGCCCTGGTGGTGGTGGGGGTGGGCCTGCTGACGCTCGTGCTGGCGTTCTTCATTGCCACCTGGACCGTCTCGCGGTCCTTCCGGCCGCTGGCCCGGGTGGAGAAGACGGCCGCCGCGATCGCCGCCGGAGACCTCTCCAGACGTGTGGAAATCGAAAACCCCAATACCGAAGTGGGGCGGCTCGGGAGCTCGCTCAATGCCATGCTCGCGCACATTGAGACAGCGTTCGCCGCCCGGATGGCGTCCGAGGCACGGATGCGTCGCTTCGCCGCCGACGCCTCGCACGAACTGCGGACCCCGCTGGTGACCATTCGAGGGTTCTCCGAGCTGTATCGGCACGGGGCGCTGTCCACCCCGGAAGACGTGGCCACGGCGATGGGGCGGATCGAAAGCGAAGCCAAGCGCATGGGAGCCATGGTGGAAGACCTGCTGCTGCTGGCCCGGATCGATGAGCAGCGCCCGCTGCAGCAGAAACCCTCGGATCTGCTGCTGCTGGCTAACGACGCGGTGGTGGACACCCAGGCGAGTGACCGCAGCCGCACCATCACCCTCTCCGGGCTCGACGGGGCGGCCCCGGCGCCCGCCCCGGTCCTGGGCGACGAAGCCAAGCTGCGCCAGGTGGTCAGCAACCTGGTCGGCAACGCCCTGCGCTACACGCCGGAAGGTACTCCGATCGAAATTGGCGTCGGGACCCGGAGCGCACCGGACGGAACACGGCAGTCCGTGATCGAGGTCCGGGACCACGGACCGGGCGTCCCGGATGAGGAAGCGGCCCGCATATTCGAACGCTTCTACCGGGCGGACACCTCCCGGACCAGGGAGACCGGTGGCAGCGGACTTGGCCTGGCGATTGTGGCCGCAATCGTCGGTTCGCATTCCGGGTCCGTGCGGGTCGGGGAGACTGACGGGGGCGGTGCCACGCTGGTGGTCAGCATCCCGTTCCTGGACGAAGACGCCAAGGAACTGTCCACAGCCGATTTGTCCACATAGGGCCCGACGGCGGTGTCCGGCCGGTGCGCTGCCCGCCTACGCTCGGGGTGTCCGGAAAATCCGGACGAGGCAGCCGCTCCCCCACAAGCCTTCACCGCAAATTCTCACCGCAAGTTCTCACCGCGGACCCCCGCGGCTGACGTTCACCGTGCTCCGCCGGGCCGCGGCTGCCTCCCCGAACATTCGAGAGGCATTCCCATGAGCATCATCTCCGTCGACACGGAACTCCTCCAGCTCAAGTCCGCCAACGTGCAGGCCACAGTGGAGCGGATCAGCGCGGACGTCCACGCCATGAAACGAGGGCTGGACGAACTCCAGGGCAGCTGGCGGGGCTCCGCGGCGACAAACTTCCAAACGCTGGTCACCGAGTGGACACTGACCCAGGGCAGGGTCGAGGCCTCCCTGGCGTCCATCAACCTTGCGCTGAATTCCGCCGCTGCCACCTACGCGCAGGCGGAGCTGGGCAATGCCCAGCGCTTCAAGTGAGCCTCACAGGGTGTCAGGCCTCGGGTGTGCCCTGATGGAAGCGCAGACGCCATTGCGCGCCTTCAAGGACCCACAGGGAGCTGCGCAGGGCTGATCCCTCACGGGTGTGGCTGCGGTAGGTCAAGAGCATGGTCTTCTCGCCCAGCCGGTCCGCGCCCAACAGTTCCAGGTCCACAGGTCCGCCCGGGTTGTCCTCCAGTGACATCATCATGGCGTCGCGGGTCCAGATCCGGCCGGAGCTGCCGATTTCGGTGAAGTCCGGATGGAGCAGGACGCCTGTGCGCCCCACGTCCGCCCGGGTTTCCGGGCGGAGCAGTTCCCGCTCAAGGGATTCGACGACGGCTTCGGGGCTGGTCTCCGCCAGGGCCGCCGGTTCTTCTTCGAGTTCGCTGAAGAGGTCCGGTTCGTCGTAGGCCCCCGGTGCGCCAAAGAGTTCCTGCTGGCCGGAAGGCGCCGGGGCTGCCGGTGCCCGGGTTGCGGCCTGCGATGGGGCGGGTTGTGCTGGGGCCGTCCGCGGGGCGGCCTGCGGCATCATGGAGTCCGCCTGGCCTGCCGACGGCGTCCCGCCCTCCGGCGTCCCGAACCCGGGGCCCTGCCGGACGGCCACGTCCTGCTGGTACGCCGTGGCCGCTGCCCGGGCGCGGACGTCTGCCGCTTCGTTGAGCTCGTGCCCGGCATGGCCCCGCACCCATTCGAAGGTGTACTTGCGGCCCACGAGCGCCTGGTCGATTTCCTTGAGGAGGTCCACGTTCAGCACCGGCTTGCCGTCGGCCTTGCGCCAGCCCTTGCGTTTCCAGCCCGGCATCCACTTGGTCACGGCGTTGATGACGTACTGGCTGTCGCAGAGGATCAGCAGGTCTTCCCCGGGTACGTGTGCCGTCGCCCGGAACAGGTCCAGCACCGCCATCAATTCGCCCTGGTTGTTCGTGCCGTGGGGCCAGCCACCGGCCCGCCAGCAGTCGTCATTCACGTACCAGGCCCATCCGGCCGGGCCGGGATTTCCTAAGGCCGAACCGTCGGCCGCTGCTGTAATCGTCACTGACCTATCCTGCCAGAGACTGCCGACACCCAGCGCAACGGCTGCGGGAGGGTGCTGGCCGGAGGCTGCGTTAAACCGGCAACGGCGGCCCCACCCGAAGGTGGGACCGCCGTCGTCGAACAGCCGGTGGAGGCTGGCGCGGGTGGTTAGAAACCGCCCATGCCGCCCATGCCGCCCATGTCGTCGCCGCCGCCCATCTGGGCGCCAGCCTTCTCGGGCTTGTCAGCTACAACGGCCTCGGTGGTGAGGAACAGGCCGGCAATGGAAGCCGCGTTCTGCAGGGCAGAGCGGGTTACCTTGACCGGGTCGTTGATGCCGGCGGCCAGCAGGTCGACGTACTCGCCGGTGGCTGCGTTGAGGCCGTGGCCTGCGGGCAGGCCGCGGACCTTGTCCACTACGACGCCGGGCTCGAGGCCGGCGTTGAAGGCGATCTGCTTCAGCGGGGCGTCGATGGCAACGCGGACGATGTTCGCGCCCGTTGCCTCGTCACCGGAGAGCTGCAGGTTCGCGAATGCCTTGGCGCCAGCCTGGATCAGGGCAACGCCACCGCCGGCGACGATGCCCTCTTCGACAGCAGCCTTGGCGTTGCGGACGGCGTCCTCAATGCGGTGCTTGCGTTCCTTGAGCTCGACCTCGGTTGCGGCGCCGGCCTTGATGACTGCAACGCCGCCGGCCAGCTTGGCCAGGCGCTCCTGCAGCTTCTCGCGGTCGTAGTCGGAATCCGAGTTCTCGATCTCGGCGCGGATCTGGGACACGCGGCCGGCGATCTGGTCGGCGTCGCCTGCACCTTCGACGATGGTGGTCTCGTCCTTGGTGACAACAACCTTGCGGGCCTTGCCAAGGAGTTCGAGTCCGGCGGTCTCAAGCTTGAGGCCGACTTCCTCGGAGATGACCTGGCCACCGGTGAGGATGGCGATGTCGGCCAGCTGCGCCTTGCGGCGGTCGCCGAAGCCCGGGGCCTTGACGGCAACGGACTTGAAGGTGCCGCGGATCTTGTTGACGATCAGGGTGGCCAGGGCCTCGCCCTCGATGTCTTCGGCAATGATCAGCAGCGGCTTGGAAGACTGCATGACCTTTTCCAGGACAGCAACCAGTTCCTTGACGTTGGAGATCTTGGAGTTGACGATCAGGATGTACGGATCCTCAAGGACCGTTTCCTGGCGCTCGGCGTCGGTGACGAAGTAAGCCGAGATGTAGCCCTTGTCGAAGCGCATGCCTTCGGTCAGCTCCAGCTCGAGGCCGAACGTGTTCGACTCCTCGACCGTGATGACGCCTTCCTTGCCGACCTTGTCGAGGGCTTCGGCGATCAGGGCGCCGATCTCGTTGTCGCCGGCGGAGATGGACGCGGTGGCGGCGATCTCTTCCTTGGTCTCGATTTCCTTGGCGGAGGCCAGGAGCTCGACGGTGACGGCGTCAACAGCCTTCTCGATGCCGCGCTTGAGGGACAGCGGGTCAGCGCCGGCCGCGACGTTGCGCAGGCCTTCCTTGACCAGGGCCTGTGCGAGCACAGTTGCCGTGGTGGTGCCGTCGCCTGCGACGTCATCCGTCTTCTTGGCAACTTCCTTGACCAGCTCGGCGCCGATCTTCTCGTAAGGATCGTCCAGCTCGATCTCCTTGGCGATGGAAACACCATCGTTGGTGATCGTGGGGGCGCCCCACTTCTTTTCGAGGACGACGTTGCGTCCCCGCGGGCCGAGGGTGACCTTGACGGCGTCGGCGAGGATGTTCAGGCCCCGCTCAAGACCGCGGCGTGCCTCTTCATCAAATGCAATGATCTTGGCCATAACGGCAGTAGTCCTTTCGGGACAGTCGTTAAGAATGAACCTTCGCTGTGGTGCCCGCGACGGACGATCCCTACCCCGCGGCCTCTGTATGCCGCTGGGTCCGGGATCTCACCCCAGCAAGGTGTTCCTTTAGCTCCTGGACCGGCTGCCCCACTTCGCGGCCGGGCGGACCGGGCGTCGTGTTAGCAGTCAGTGCGCTGGAGTGCTAAATCAATAATTAGCACTCCCCCGGGGAGAGTGCAAGCAGTGCCCGGCCCGAACCGCCCGCCACGCGGGCACAATACGCTAGGAGCGATCAGCCGCCACTGCTGCTGGCGGTCTCCATGCCACTCATTGTGGGCAGGTTGTCCTCGCCGTAGGTGTAGACCCTGTGGTTCGCTTCGGTGATGTCGCCGTGGGAATCAAAGTTGATCCGTCCGGACTGGCCGTCATAGTCCGGGCGCTTGCCTGCCCGGAGGACGTCGACGCAGCCCTTGTAGCTCGTGCACGGCTCGCTGGCGGGCTGGCCGCCACCCGCGGCATTACCGCCTGCTGCCGCAGCTCCGCCGGAGACAGCCACGAGGGACGCCGCGATGGAGGTTCCGGCGTCGTCTTCCGCCGCCGCGGCAGCGACGGCGGCGAGGATGACCGCGTCGTACGTCTCGGCGGCAAACACCATGTCCTTCAGTCCGGGGTCAACGGCAACAAGGTCCTTCTGGAAGGCGGCCGAGGGGAACACGCCGGGCAGGACCCCGCGCGCGCCGTCGAGTGCCCGCGCGCCCAGGCCGGAGCCATACCGGCTGACTGCCGCGTCGCTGAGGACAAGTTTCTTGCCGGCGAGGCCGGCATTGTTCAGTTCGGCGATGGCACCCTGCGCGCCGTCGCGCGAGACCAGGA
Source organism: Arthrobacter sp. P4_F10 (assembly GCF_056401435.1). Lineage (NCBI taxonomy): Bacteria > Bacillati > Actinomycetota > Actinomycetes > Micrococcales > Micrococcaceae > Arthrobacter > Arthrobacter sp. P4_F10. The sequence goes on along the minus strand of NZ_JBFUJJ010000011.1, from coordinate 7,869 downwards.
CGACGGCGTCGGGATTTGCGGCCTTCGCGGTGGCGGCGGCCTGCTGCGCCTGGCCGGCGGTGAACTCCGCGTCCGCCACGACTTCCAGTCCGGACTGTTTCGCCGCACCCGCGACGGCGGCGGCGACATCCTTGCCGTAGGCGCCGTCCTCGTGCACCACAGCCAGGGTCTTGGCGCCGCCGTCCTTGGCCAGCTTGGCGAGGACAGAGGCCTGGGCGACGTCGGCCGCCGAGGTGCGGAAATAGTAGCCGCCGCTCTTGTAGTTGCTGAGCGCGCTGGCAGAGTTGGCCGGTGAGATGACAGCCACCTTGGCGTTGGCCAGCACGTCGATCGCGGCCGGGGCACGGCTGGAATCGGTCGGACCGATAACGACGTCGGCCTTGGCGGCAACCAGCGCTTTCGCCTGGGCGGCGGTGTCAGTGCTGATGGTTTCCGGCAGCAGCTCCACCGGTTTGCCTTTGTGGCCGCCGGCGGCGTTGATCTCCTTGACGGCGAGTTTGGCCGCCGCGAGCTGTGGGGCGTTGAGGAAGTTCTGCCGCCCCGTGTTGTCCAGGATCAGGCCGATGCGCAGGGTGCCGTCACCGCTCGCGTCTGCGCTGGCCACGCGGGCGCTGCCTGCAGGACCCAGGCAGCCCGTCAGGGCCACGGCCGCGAGTGTGCCCGCCGCCAGGGCGCGGCCCAGCGGCAAAGCTCCTTCCGGACGCCCTGCCGCGTTCCGCGGGGCGTTCTTGACGGCAACCAGTGCCACTAGGCGGGCCGGACGCTTTCAGCCTGCGGGCCCTTTTCGCCCTCGCCGACTTCCAGCTCCACCCGCTGGCCCTCGTCCAGGGCGCGGTAGCCTTCCCCGACGATCGCGGACCAGTGCACGAAGACGTCGTTCTCGGAACCGTCCACGGTGATGAAGCCGTAGCCTTTTTCGGCGTTGAACCATTTGACGGTTCCCAGTGCCATGGTGTCCACACTTTCAGCTAGCTTGCGTGCGGCCCACCTCGATGTGCACCGCGGACTGCGAAGAGAAATCCGCAGATACTGTACCCACAGCGTCCCTCAGGAACGCCGACGGCGGGCAGGTCCTCCCCCGAATAGTTATTGAGGCGTAACCGGAATAGTTACTGGAAGCCGGGGCCGAGCACAACCACAAGGGGCAAGTTGAACTCGGCGGAGTCCACGAGGGTGTCGATGCCCAGGAGCGTTCCGAGTGCCTCCGCGTTGCCCTTCTGTTCCACGCCGCTGTAGAAGATCACCGACGTCTGCTGCGGGACGCCGCCCCAGTTGCCCGTCTGGCCCAGGATCCAGCCGTCGGAGCTGATGGTGCCGCCGACCCGGTTGGCGAGGCCAGCGGTGGTGGTCCCGTTGTAGACCGTCACCGGCGCCGTCTTGTCCACACCGGCGGCAGTGGCGCTGGGCGTCGCTGTGGGTGCTGCCGCGGGGGCTGTGGCGGCAGGTTCCGTGCTGGCCGGCGCCGGGCTCGTCGGCGCGGGGCTGGGGCTCGCGGGGCTCGTTGCGGACGCGCTGGCGGTTGCGTTGTCACCGACGGCCGCGGCCTGGCCAGCGGAGAATCCGAGCTTCGGCAGGATCAGGAACGCCACCAAGCCGATGGCCAGCGCTACGAAGCCGGCCGCCAAGATGGGGGTCAGGCTCCGGCTGCGCGATTCGGCGACGGCCCGGTGGACACCCTGCCGGGCAGAGGTCTCCGGGACCCGATCAAATTCATCCCGAGCGTATTTGGTCATGGTAAAACGACGTCCTTGCTGATTTCAGACGGGGTGCCCGAGGCCGGAAGCGGGCGCAACAGGACGTGCGCATCCGGCTGCGCGTGACGCGACTTTACGAATCTGTTCCCAGACGACGGGCAGTGCGGGCACGTTGGCGTGATGTACGTAGTCTACGCAATCTCTTGACCAGCATGGGATCGTGGGCCAGCGCATCCTCGGTATCAATCAGGGCATTGAGGATCTGGTAGTAATGCGTGGCGGAGAGATCGAACAGCTCGCGGATGGCCTGCTCCTTTGCCCCTGCGTACTTCCACCACTGCCGCTCCAGGGCCAGCATCTGTTGGTCGCGGGCGCTCAGCGGAGACTCCGCGGACACCTCGTCCAGGCTCGTGCCGGCAGCGGAGAATCCGGCAAAATCCCCCGCGAGCACGTGCTCTTGCGCTGCTTCGGCCACGACACACTCTCCCTGTTTGCTTCCGAAAAACCGGCTGGATCCGGTAAAAAGCCATTCCCATGCTACGGCCGAATGACAGGGTTGTCATTCGGCGGGGTGCCGGGGCGGACTTCGTCTGCGGAAGAATGGGGCTGTGGCTGATTCCGAGTTTGATTCCGACGCGCTGTTCGAGCTGGAACCCGCCGCCGACGGCCCCAGCTTCGCGGACCTGGCGCGCCGGCCGCTGAGCGAGCTGGTCGCTCCGGACTGGGCGGAAGCGCTGGCGCCGGTGGAGGCACAGTTGCGGGAGGCGCTCACCTTCCTCGCCGGCGAAGTGGCCGCCGGGCATGGCGTGCTGCCGTCGCCGCCAAATCTACTGCGGGCCTTCCGTCAGCCGCTGGCTGGTGTCCGGGTGCTGGTGGTCGGACAGGACCCCTACCCGACGCCGGGGCACGCCGTAGGGTTGTCCTTCGCCGTGGACGGCGCCACCCGGCCGATCCCCCGCAGCCTGGCGAACATCTACAAGGAACTTCAGGCCGATCTGGGCGTCCCGCCGCGCGTCCACGGGGACCTTGGCCGCTGGGCGGAGCAGGGCGTACTGCTGCTGAACAGGGTGCTCAGTGTCCGGGCAGGCGCGGCGGGCTCGCACCGGAACAAGGGCTGGGAGGCCGTCACGGCGGCCGCCATCCGGGCCGTCGCGGACCGCGCATCCGCCGCCGGCGCGGGCCGTGCTCCCCTGGTGGTGATCCTGTGGGGGAAGGATGCCGAGTCCGTGCGGCCACTACTGGGATCCGCTGCCGTGATCGCCAGCGCCCACCCCAGCCCGCTCTCAGCCTCGCGCGGTTTCTTCGGGTCCCGGCCCTTCAGCCGGGCCAACGCCCTGCTGCAGGAACAGGGCAACGGGACGGTTGACTGGGAACTGCCGCCGCTGCCGTAACAGGCTTCCGGCCGGGAGCTCCGGCCAGGGTTCTTGGTTAGGCTTACCTCATGACCTCCCTCCCCGCCGCCACTACCGCATCCCGGAACTCGCGTCCCCAGACCGATTTGACGGTCCTGCGCAGGGAACAACTCTCCCCGCACATGGTCCGGATCATCGCTGGCGGCCCTGGCTTCGCCGGGTACGTCAACAACGACTATGTGGACCGATACGTCAAGATCGTGTTTCCGCAACCCGAGATCGAGTACCCGGAGCCGCTGGACCTTTGGGCCATCAGGGAAGCCATGCCGCGCAGCCAATGGCCGCACACCCGGACCTACACGGTCCGGTGGGTGGACACGGCGGCGCAGGAACTCGCCATTGATTTTGTGATCCACGGCGACGAGGGCCTCGCTGGCCCCTGGGCGGCCTCGGCCCAGCCCGGCGATCGCCTGACGTTTACGGGCCCGGGCGGCGGTTACAACCCGGATCCGGCGGCGGACTGGTACCTGTTTGCCGGCGATGAATCCGCGCTGCCGGCCATCGGCGCCGCGATCGAATCCCTGCCGGAGGATGCCCGCGGCCTCGCCCTGCTCGAAGTGGACAGCGACGCCGACATCCAGGCCATCGCAGGGCCAGCCGGCGTCGAACTGCGCTGGCTGCTGCGCGGTGGCGTCCCCGCCGGAGAGAGCGAGCTGCTGGTCACTGCCGTGCGCGACGCCGAATGGCCCGGGGGCCGGGTGCAGGTCTTCGCCCACGGCGAGCGGGGCTACATGAAGGGCCTCCGGGACGTCCTCTACGTGCAGCGCGGACTGGAGCGGGCCCAGGTTTCCCTCTCGGGCTACTGGGCCAAGGGCCGTGTGGAGGACGACTTCCAGGCGGAGAAGAAGCTGCCCATCGGGAAGATTTAGCCGGGAAGATTTAGCAGGCAAGATTTAGCCGGCAAGGTCCAGCGGCAACATTTAGCGGCAAACAAAATGTCGCCGAATTTCCCCACGTTTGCCGCCACGACGCCGGGACACGCCAGCGTGGCGCGACGACCCGCCGTCGGAATCTGGCAAAGGCAGGGAAATCCGGCAGGGCGGGACACGGACGCCCCCGGTGCCGGAGGCAAAACCCGCCAGCCGCGTTCGCAGTCTGCTTAGCGGCGGCGGGCCCTGCGCCGCTCGTTGCTCGCCAGGCTCCGGGTCAGGGGCCGCGCCAGGGTGTCACCGAGCACGATGCCTGCAGCGACTCCGAGCACGATCGCCCCGGCGTTGAGCATCCCGCCGGCACCCATAAGAATCTCCGATTCCTCGATGGTCAATACATACATGGACCGGAATATAGTGAGCCCCGGGAGCAGGATCAGGGCGGCGGGGACGGCCACGACCAGCTGGGGAGCACCCATCCGGAGGGCCACCACACGGGCCAGGAGGCCGATCACCACAGCGGCGAGGGCCGGCGCGAAACGGGACCCGATGCCCAGGGCGTCGCCGCCGATCAGGACCAGATAGCCCACCACGCCCACGGCCGCCGTCGGCAGCAGCAGCTTCCAGCTGGTCTGTTCGGTGATGCCGATCATCAGCACCGCAATGGCGATCAAAATGACCACCACCCACAAGTCGTACGCGGGCGGGAATGTTTTGGTGACGTCTATTGGGTCCATGCCGGTCATGTCTCCCACGACAAACCCGACGGCAATGCCGGCCACCAGCGCCCCGAAGGTCAGCATGGTGGACAGGAACCGGCCGGCGGCCGTGACCGGGAAGCCGTTGATCGCATCCTGCACCGAGGACACTAGGCGTCCCGTCGGCAGGAGCAGCAGGATCCCGCCGACCACCACGATCTCGGGGGGAATCTGCACTCCCAACGGGGTGCCGAAGCGCCACAACAGCAGGGCGACGATGGTCACCAGGAACGAACACGAGGCGGTGATGAAGAAGTCCGGGGTGCGCCAGCGGCCCAGCTGTCGGGCCAGCAGGCTCACCAGCAGGTTGGAGAGGAACGCGACTATTGAGGCACCCAGCCCGCCGCCCAGGACGCCGACGAAGACGGCAGAGAACACGCCGAAGGCCACAGTGACCATCCACCGCGGGAAAGGCTTGGGGCTACGGGTAATGTCATCGAGCCGGCGCGCGGCTTCCTCGCGACCGACGCCGCCGGCCACGATGTCCGTCACCAGCTGGTGCACCTGCGAGAGGCCCGCATAGTTGTTGGTCCAGGACCGTACTACGCGCAGCAGCGAGATGGGCGTCTGGTCTCTCGGGGCATAGTTGATGGCCACCGACTGGTTGGTGATGTCCACCTCGATGTTCTTAAGCCCCAGCGCGGCGGTGATCGCGATGATGCTGGTCTCAACTTCGAGGGCACCTGCCCCGTACCGGAACATGGATTCGGCCAGTTTCAGGGCGAAGTCGATGGTCTTGCGGGCTGCGGCGTCCACCCCGCCGACCTGGATCATCGGGTTGGCGTAGGGGCTGCCGGCGAGCCGGTCCACGATGCTCATCGGCGCCGTCGGCGGGTTTTCGCCCTGGACCAGCCGGCGCAGCATCCTCTTGGCCGCGGCGTTCTGGCGCACCTGCGTTGCCGACATCGGCTGCGTCCGGGGCAGGCCGTCCGTGGGCGGCCTGCGGTGGCCGTCGTTTCCGTTGTTCATTCCGGCCTCCTCACTGTCCTAGGCTGTCCTTGCCTGTCCTTGATTGTCTTTGTCTCGGGTTAGTAGAACTGCTGGCCCGTGCGCCGGGTGTAGAGCTGGCGTGCCACGCGCTCCCCCGCCGTCAGCCAGGCCTTGTACTTCAGCGGGCTCAGGACCTGGTCATAACAGCCGACGAAGTCGGTCACGGTCTTGCTGAAGCTGGTCTTGAACAGGCCCAGCCCATGGAACGGGTTCGAGGTGTCCTTTAGCTTGTCGCTTGGCGGGGTGCCGCAGAAGTCGTATTCGGTGCAGCCGAGTTCCTTGACCTGGCTGATCGCAGTCCACTGCACAAGGTGCGAGTCCCCGTACTGGCCGCGCTTTTGCAGGGAGCCGCCGTCTTTGTACGTTCCCTTGCGGCCGTAGTTGATCACAAACGCGCCAACCGAGGGCACGTCGTTTTCGTACACGAAGAGCAGCCTGCCCTGGTCACGGGCCAGGAAGTTGCTCCAGAACTGGCGGTAGTACTCGTACTCGCGCACCCGGACCTGGGATTTGGCCTCCACCGTGTTGGTCATCAGGGCATACATGGCCCGGAAGTTCTCTTCCGTGGGCTCGACGTTGTGGACTTCCACGCCCTCGCGGATGGCGCGGCGCACGGCGTTACGGCCCCGGGAGTGGAGATTGCGCAGCAGCTGGTTTTCCTCGGGCGCAATATCGAGCAGCGCAGTGGAGTCGTTGGGTTGCAGGTTGTGAGTCTTGACCAGGCCTGCCCCCTCGAGGACCCGCGCGGCGTCGTCCGACAGGACAATATCCGGCTCGATCTTGATCGCGAAGACGCCCAGTTTGGCCCTTTTCACGAAGTCCGCGTTCGCCGCTGCGATCCCGGGGATGTCCTCGACGGACGCCACATCGGGTCCCTTGATCAAGTACCAGAGCTTGCCGAGAAGCGGAAACGACTTCTCCAGGATCAGGTTGTAGCTCGTGTAATCGGCCGACTCATAAACAAGGTGCAGGGGCCTCCAACCAAAGTGCTGCTTGACCTCGGCGAACGCTTCCGATTGAAGGAGGTTGCCGCCATTGGGGTTCGCGGTGACGTGGGCATCCCAGTTGTCAATCTCCTCGGCAGAGGCAAAGCGGGCAGTGAATTCACGCAAGGGTGCGGTATCCAATCATTGCGGTACGAGCTTCGGCGGCATGCGGACATGCAGCCCCAAGTCTATCGGCCCGGACCCTGCCGCCGGTCCGGGCAAGGCGGTTACGCTGGTCTCATGCAGGCTCAGCAACAACCGTTGGAAGGCCGTCCCGGGGCGCACGGCGCCCGCTCCCGAGGTGCCGGCAGAGGCGCCGGCAGCGGCTCCCAGGTGATCGCGCTGCTCCTGTTCCTCGGCGCGTCGGCCCTCGTTGCGGCCCTCGGTGGCCTGGCCACGGCCAAGCACGTTAACGGCTGGTATGCCTCAGCCGACACGGCGCCCTGGTCCCCGCCCAACTGGGTCTTCGGTCCGGTTTGGACGGTCCTGTACGCCGCCATGGCGGTCGCGGCGTGGCTGGTCTGGCGCAGCCACGCCGAGGGGTCCAAGGCGGCCCTGACGGCTTACGGCGTGCAACTGGTGCTGAACCTGCTCTGGACCCCGGTCTTCTTTGCCCTGTACCCGGTGCTCGGGACGCCGGCGCTGTGGATCGCGTTCGGGATCATCGTGGCATTGGCCGTAGCCGTTGCCGTTACGGTGGTGCTCTTCGGCCCGATCAGTCGGACGGCAGGACTGCTGATGCTTCCCTACCTGTCCTGGATCGTGTTCGCGTCCTCGCTGAACCTATGGGCCGCCCTGCATAACTAGCGCCAGTTCAACTAGCGCCTGCCAGCCGCAATCAGCTCCCTAGCACTCCACCACGTTGACGGCGAGGCCGCCCATGGCCGTTTCCTTGTATTTGGAGCTCATGTCCTTGCCGGTTTCCCGCATGGTCACGATGACCTCGTCGAGGGAGACCCGGTGCGTGCCGTCGCCCCAGAGCGCCATCTTGGCGGCGTTGATGGCCTTGGCGGCGGCGATCGCGTTGCGTTCGATGCACGGGACCTGGACCAGCCCGCCGATCGGGTCGCAGGTCAGGCCCAGGTTGTGCTCCATCGCGATTTCCGCGGCGTTCTCCACCTGCGCCGGCGTGCCGCCCATGACCTCGGCCAGGCCGGCGG
>NZ_JBFUJJ010000010.1:0-129244 GCF_056401435.1 Arthrobacter sp. P4_F10 | reverse complement strand
CTTCTTCAGCCAGTTACGCAGCGTCTCGGCACCGACCCCGTACGAGTCGGCGACGGACTTGATTGTTTTCGAAGTCGAGACGACTTCCTCGCACAGCTGGTCCTTGAACTCCTGGCTGAACCGGCGACGTGATGCAGGCATTCTGCACATTCCTCATTTCAGTAGTCCCCCGATTTTAAGGGGGTCCACTGTCCGAGAACTCCGTGGCGGCCCACCCACCTCGGGCACGTGTTTTCCCTGTTCAGGGGCTTGTGGGCCGCTGAGTGTGTACAAATCTCCTTTTATGGGCCCCTGCGGGGGCCCATTTTTGTTGGTGGCGGCTGGTCTGGCGGCTCCTTCTCTTGGCTTGGACAGCGGTGTTGCTGGTCACTCCTTCATGGCCGGGAGCGGGTGGAAGTGCATGACCTGCTGTGAGTTGGGGTCATTCGGGCCTTCTTTCTTGCTGTTTGTGTCGGGCGTGGTTGGCCTTGTACCTATTCATGTCCCGGAGTTGTGGTGATGACATGACCTGCGGGAAGTTTCTGGGAGATTTTCTGGTCCTCGATTCGTTCCTTTTCTTGGCCGGGGAGAGGTGGGCGGGCGTTTGTCCGGTAAAGGTTGTCCATCATTACTGTCCACACCTATGTAAACGTGATGCCGTAGAACACGGGCGACCCTCCTGCCCTGGTCCAGGCGAGAGCCGGAAAGGAGAAGCGATGAACGCCCCTCCATACCTGCGCTGGGACGAATCAGGCCAGCAGCAGCTCGTCGCCCGGGCTGAAGCGCTGCTTCAGCGGCACGGACGGTGCCTGCTCGGAAGAGCCGGCGCGCCCGGCGCCGGAAAATCCACCATCTCCGAATGGCTGCTGGAGCACCTGCTCACCAACCATCCCCGGCAGGTCGCCCTGGTCCCCATGGATGGATATCATCTGGCGCAGTCGGGGCTCGAGTCCCGCGGGCTGGAGCACCGCAAGGGCGCTCCGGACACCTTCGACGGAGGCGGCTACGTCGCGTTGCTCCGCCGGCTGCGCTCAGAGACCTCGCGGGAGATCTTCGCACCGGTGTTCCGCCGCGAAGTCAACGACGCGATCGCCGGGGCCATCGCCGTCCCGCCGGAAACCCGCCTGATCATCACCGAGGGCAATTACCTGCTTCTTGACGAGGCCCCATGGAACGAGGTCGCATCCCTCCTGGATGAAACCTGGTTCGTGGAACTCGAACAGGCCGAACGCCTGCGCCGGCTCACTGCCCGGCACCTGAGGTTCGACAAGGACGCCGTGATCGTCGAATGGCGTGCAACCGGCAATGACGAACGCAATGCCCGCCTGGTAGCAGCAGGAAGCCAGCGGAGCACACTCGTCATCGAGCACACAACGGCGACCGTCCCGGCGCCCGGCCGCGAGTAAACGACCGGAAACCGAGCCGCCGGCTTCACGGCGGCCCGGCACTATTCCCTGCCTAAGACACAAGTGCCCCACGAGGCTCATCGATAGTGCTCACATCACGTGCCTTCACAGCCTCTTCTGAGCGGCTGCGGTCATAATATCCGCTATCGRCTCCTTCGTGGGGTCAGGGAGGGGCCCCGTTCCTTGCCTTGAGTCGAGCCGTCGTCCTGCCGCAGCGCCCGTGGTGGTAGCTCTGAGTGACGCCGGCGCAGTCAAGGCAGGGAGCAGGGTTGTCGCCATCGGCAGATGGCAAAAGGATGAGAACGCCTGCGGTGCAGGCCCCAGGCCACAGGCGTATGATTTCGCGGCGGGCGATAGCTTTGGCCAGGTCTGATCTATTTCACCAGTGCTCCTTTGTGCGTGGACTACTCGGCGATGTCCTCCGCCCATAGTTCAGGATGTTCGTCCTGGAAGGTGCGTATCATCTCGACGCATCGGGCATCATTCAACACCACGACTTCGACGCCGCGTGAGCGGAGAAGTTCGAATTCGCCGGGGAACGTCTCGGCCTCGCCCACCACCACGCGCGGAATCTTGAATTGGATGATGGTCCCGGTACACATCGCACACGGCGCCAGAGTGGTGTAGAGGGTCGTGTCCCGGTAGCTCTTCTGGCGTCCGGCAGCCCGCAGCGCAGACATCTCGCCGTGGGCGATTGGATCCCCATGCTGCACACGCTCGTTGTGGCCGCTGGCAATCACTTCCCCGCCGCGGGCCAAGGCAGCGCCGATCGGAATGCCGCCCTCTCGCAGGCTCTTCTGCGCGGCCTCGTAGGCAGCCTCAAAGACCGCATCTGTGGTGGTTCGTTCAGTTTCGGACATGGATGCAGTCTAAATCGCGTCTCAAAGAATTGGTGGTGGTCGCCAACGGCTTGGCATCGAAGCTATTTGAGCCGGGCCTGGCCAACGGGAACGCCGGCCATTTTGCAATGCACATGTCGTGGGCTGAGCTACTTTCCAAAGATTGCCAAGGTCAGCGAAGTAAGGCGGAGTCGGCCCATGCTTCATAGCCTTGGGCTTTGTCGATCATTTTCCGCGGTTTGTTGCCTTCCTGGGCGAGCCAGAGGATGTTGGAGTCTTTTGTGGCGTGGTCAACGCGGCCCGCGCGGGCGAGTTTTCCTTGGAGCCGGATTTCCACTGTTGCCCCGATCAGGTGGTACCAGTCGTCATGGCGGATGGTCAATGCGGTTCCTTTCATAGTGGGTGTGCTACCAGCCGCGTTCGGCGAGGCGGTGCGGCTGCGGGATCTCGTCGACGTTGATCCCGACCATGGCCTCGCCCAGGCCGCGGGAGGCCTTGGCGATCTCGTCCGGGTCATCGAAGAAGGTGGTGGCCTTCACGACGGCGGCGGCACGCTGGGCCGGGTTGCCGGACTTGAAGATKCCGGAGCCGACGAACACGCCGTCGGCGCCGAGCTGCATCATCATCGCGGCGTCGGCCGGGGTGGCGATGCCGCCGGCGGTGAAYAGCACCACCGGGAGCTTGCCSGTSGMGGCWACTTCCTTGACCAGKTCGTACGGKGCCTGCAGYTCCTTTGCCGCGACGTAGAGCTCGTCCTCGGSCAKGSMGGCGAGCTTSWKGATCTCGGCGCGGATCTGGCGCATGTGCGTGGTGGCGTTGGASACGTCGCCGGTGCCGGCCTCGCCCTTGGACCGGATCATCGCCGCGCCCTCGTTGATGCGGCGCAGSGCCTCACCGAGGTTGGTCGCRCCRCAGACGAACGGAACGGTGAAGTTCCACTTGTCGATGTGGTTGGTGTAGTCGGCCGGGGTCAGGACCTCGGACTCGTCRATGTAGTCCACGCCGAGGGACTGCAGGACCTGCGCCTCGACGAAGTGGCCGATCCGGGCCTTGGCCATGACGGGCACGGACACAGCCGCGATGATCTTGTCGATCATGTCGGGATCGGACATGCGGGACACGCCGCCCTGGGCGCGGATATCGGCCGGAACGCGTTCCAGCGCCATCACGGCCACGGCACCGGCGTCTTCGGCGATGCGGGCCTGCTCGGCGTTGACGACGTCCATGATGACGCCGCCCTTGAGCATCTCAGCCATGCCGCGCTTGACGCGGCTGCTGCCCGTGACGTTCTTCGCGGACGCGCCGGCTTCGCTGCTTACATCAGGTGTAGACACAAAAACCCCTATGGGTAGATAGATGACCTCGCCGGGGCGCGGACGGCACGTAAATGCCGTGTCTCGCACACACCGGATTACCGGATCCATTGGCCGGTAAAGCTAATACTATCCCCCGGCCGGGGCCCGGCAGAATTCGAGTCACAGCACTCGAATCACGCGCCGGGCCGGGGATTCGGCCAGTCCGCCGGGGCGCCGTGGGGCGCCGTCAGGCGGACCGTTCCGTGGCGGTACCTTCGGGTTCCTCCAGCGACTGGCGGTGGACTGTCACGATCCGCTGGATCACCGTCACCAGGCTCGCCGCCGCGAGGAGGCACAGCGTCACGAACAGCACGACGACGGGCAGGCCCAGGCCCGTGAGTCCCGTGACCACCAGCACGGACACAAGGCGCTCCGCGCGTTCGGCGATGCCGACGTTGGCGTGAAAGCCCAGGGCTTCCGCCTTGGCCCGCGCGTAAGAGACCACCATGCCGAGCACAAGGCAGACGATGGCGGCAATGGCGATCGGCGGGTTGGCACCGCCGGTGAAGAACCAGACGGCGAGGCCGGCGAAGAGGGCGCCGTCGGCCACGCGGTCCAGGGTGGAGTCCAGGAAGTTGCCCCACCGGCCGCCGCGATGCTGCATCCGGGCCATGATGCCGTCAATGACGTCGGAGAAGATGAACGCCGTGATGAACACGGTCCCCCACAAGAGCTGCCCGAGCGGGTAGAACACGAGGGCGCCGATCACCACACCGAGCGTGCCGACCACCGTCACGGCGTCCGGAGACACGCCGATCCGCAGCAGCCAGCGGGCGACAGGGGAAAACAGGGCGGTGAAGAAACCCCGGGCGTGCCTGTTAAGCATCCTTCTCCCCAGCTGTTTCCTGCTGCGCTGGCATTTCCTGCTGAATTGGCATTTCCTGCGGCCACGCGTCGGCCACCTGCTGGCGAACCTCGCCGAGGGTCTGTGTGATCGCCTTCGTCTGGGCAATGATGGGGAAAAAATTTCCGTCCCCGCCCCAGCGCGGCACCACGTGCTGGTGCAGGTGGCCGGCGATGCCCGCCCCGCCGGTGACGCCCTGGTTCATGCCGAGATTGAAACCGGAGGGGTTGGCGACTTTGCGGAGCACCCGCATGGCCGTCTGGGTCAGCTCGGCGAATTCCGCCGTTTCCTCGGCCGTGAGATCGGTGTAGTCGGGGATGTGCCGGTAGGGGCAGACCAGCAGGTGGCCCGGGTTGTACGGGAAGAGGTTCAGCACCACATAGCTGGTCCTTCCCCGGTACACGATCAGGGAGTCCTCGTCGCCCCGCTCGGGTGCGACGCAGAACGGACAGTCGTCCGGGTTCTTGAACTGCTGCTGGCCGCCCTTGATGTACGCCATCCGGTGCGGGGTCCACAGGCGCTGGAAAGCGTCCGGGACCCCGGCCAGGCCGAAGTCGTCCGTCACGGCGTGGTCGCCCGGATACTCCGGCCCGGCCCCTGTGGTTTCCTGCACGCGCTGCCTTCCGTCTGCCTAGCTGGTCCGGTTTCGGACAGCGTCGACGATCCGCTGGACGGCCTCGGCCACGGGCACGCCGTTGTCCTGGCTGCCGTCACGGAAGCGGAAGGACACGGCTCCCGCGTCGGCGTCGTCTCCGCCGGCGATCAGCACGAACGGGATCTTGTCCTTGCTGGCGGTGCGGATCTTCTTCGGGAAACGGTCCGAGGAGATGTCCACCTCGGCGCGGATGCCGGCCGCCTTGAGCTGGTCCACGACGTCGAACATGTAGTCGTTGAAAGCCTCCGCCACCGGGATGCCCACCACCTGCACGGGCGCCAGCCAGGCGGGGAAGGCACCGGCGTAGTGTTCGGTCAGCACGCCCATGAAGCGCTCCACTGAGCCGAACAAGGCGCGGTGGATCATCACGGGCCGCTGCCGGGTGCCGTCCGCGGCCTGGAACTCGAGCTCGAAGCGTTCAGGCAGGTTGAAGTCCAGCTGGATGGTGGACATCTGCCAGGTGCGGCCGAGCGCGTCCTTGGTCTGGACGGAAATCTTGGGGCCGTAGAACGCGGCTCCGCCCGGATCCGGGATGAGCTCAAGCCCGGAGGCTTCGGCCACCTCGGCGAGGGTGCGGGTGGCTTCCTCCCATGTGGCGTCGTCGCCCACGAACTTGTCTTCGTTCTTGGTGGAGAGCTCAAGGTAGAAGTCGTCCAGGCCGTAGTCCTTGAGCAGGCCGAGGACGAAGTTCAGCGTGGTGGTCAGCTCGTCCTTCATCTGCTCGCGGGTGCAGTAGATGTGGGCGTCGTCCTGGGTCATGCCCCGGACCCGGGTCAGGCCGTGCACCACGCCGGACTTCTCGTAGCGGTAGACCGAGCCGAACTCGAAGAGCCGCAGCGGAAGTTCGCGGTAGGAGCGTCCGCGGGACCGGAAGATCAGGTTGTGCATGGGGCAGTTCATCGGCTTGAGGTAGTAGTCCTGGCCGGGTTTGCGCACCGTGCCGTCCTCGTTCAGCTCCGCGTCGATGTGCATCGCCGGGAACATGCCCTCCTTGTACCAGTCCAGGTGGCCTGAGACCTCGTAGAGGTGGCCCTTGGTGATGTGCGGGGTGTAGACGAAATCGTAGCCCGCATCCACATGGCGCTGGCGGGAGTAGTCCTCCATGGCCTTACGGATGATGCCGCCCTTGGGGTGGAAGACCGGCAGGCCTGAGCCGAGCTCGTCCGGGAAGGAGAACAGGTCCAGCTCCGCGCCGAGTTTGCGATGGTCGCGGCGCTCGGCCTCGGCAATGCGCTCCTGGTAGGCCTTGAGAGCGTCCTTGGTGGGCCAGGCGGTGCCGTAGATGCGCTGCAGCTGCTGGTTGTTCTGGTCGCCCAGCCAGTAGGCGGCCGAGGACCGGGTCAGGGCGAAGGCGTTGGAGATCAGCTTGGTGTTCGGCAGGTGCGGGCCGCGGCACAGATCGCACCAGATGCTGTCCCCGCTCTTGCGGTCCACGTTGTCGTAGATGGTGATGTCGCCGGCGCCGACCTCCACGTTGACGCCCTCGCCGGCCTCGGCGGCGTCATTCTTCTTGCCCAGCAGTTCGAGCTTGTAGGGCTCGTCCTTCATCGCCTCGCGGGCCTCGTCCTCGGACACCACGCGGCGCACGAACTTCTGGTTCTGGTTGATGATCTTCTGCATCATCTTTTCGAGCTGGCGGAGGTCTTCCGGGGTGAACGGTTCCGCGACATCGAAGTCGAAGTAGAAGCCGTCCGTGATGTAGGGGCCGATGCCGAGCTTCGCGTCCGGGCGCAGCTGCTGCACGGCCTGGGCCATGACGTGGGCGGTGGAGTGGCGCAGGACGTTGAGCCCGTCCGGGGAATCAATGGTGACGGCCTCGACGGCGGCGTCCTCGGGAAGGGGCTGGTCCAGGTCCTTCAACTCGCCGTTAACGCGGGCCACAACGACGTCGCGGCGCTCAAAGAAGAGTTCCGCGCCGGTGGTCCCGGTAGTCACCTTGGTCTCTTCGCCGTCGACGAGAAGGGTGATCTGCTGGGCATCTGACACGGGTGTCTCCTATTCAAAGTTAAGGCTTCGTAGCTTGTGGCGTACGGGGACCACAGCCAGCCTCGTCCATGCTATCGGTTTCTCCAGAGGCCAACCAACGCGCCGGGGCAGTAAACCTAGAGCAGCCGCAGCCCAGCCGCAGCCGCGCCTCAGCCCCGCGGTGGCCGCACCGACGGGCGGTCAGCCGCCCAGCCCGGTGATGGCGAGGTTCCTGCCGATCCCGTCCAGGGGGCCGGACAGGTAAGGCTCGTGCTGGACGGTGGCGCCGGCAACGGATTCCGGGAACGGCAGGGACTCCGGGCGGCTGAGGTCCCAGGCCATGCTGGCGCTGATGCTGATCCCCCGCGGCCCGGTCCGGCGGGTGGTGCCGCGGATCAGCAGCAGGCGGGTGCCGAACAGCAAGGATCCGGACTGCTCCTGCGCTTCGTGGAAGAAGACCGAATCCACGCAGCCCGTGCCGTCGTCGATGCTGATGAACACCACCCGCCGGCCGCCCCGCATGGGCGGGGTCTGGGTGGCCACACGGACCCCGGCAACCAGCACATCAGTGCCGTTGCGCAGTCCCAGCAGCTTGTCCGCTGTGATGACGCCGAGCCGGTCCAGCAGCGGGCGGTGGCTGGTCATGAGGTGCTCGCTGACGTCCACGGCCATCAGGTCCAGTTCCGCCCGGACGTTGTCCACCATGCTGGGCGCGGGCAGCACAGCCAACAGGTTCCTCAGTTCCACGTCCCCCAGCGGCAACGCCAGCTGGCCCTCAATGACCTCCACGCCCTTCCGCAGGGGGCGGGCCTGGAGCTTCTGCAGGTGCTGGACCAGGTCCGCCCGGTTGGCGGCTCCCCCGGACGCCCGGTGCAGCGAATCGAAGGCGCCCAGCTGGGCCAGGCGCTGGATGCTGGGCCTGCTCAGCCGCGACCGGGCGCGCAGGTCCGCCAGCGAGTCGTAGGGCTGGCCGGCCACTATCCGTTTCAGCTCGGCGCCGGAGAGCCCGAAGATGCCGTTCAGGCTCAGCCGGATGCCCAGCCTGCCCCGGTCCGGCCCGGATTCCACCCGCTCCACCCGGTACTCTGCCTGGCTCCGGTTGATGTCGAGGGGAAGGATGGGGATCCCCAGCCGGCGGGCCTCGGCCACGAGCAGGCGTTTGGGGTACATGCCGGGGTCGTGTTCCCAGAGCCCTGCAAGGAAGGCCTCCGGGTGGTGCGCCTTGAGCCAGGCCGACTGGTAGGTGGGCACGGCGAAGGCGGCTCCGTGGGCCTTGCAGAACCCGAAGCTGCCAAAGGCCTTCAGCGTGCCCCAGACCTTGTCCACCACCTCGGGACTGTAGTTCCGGGTCCGCGCCTCCTTCCGGAAGAACTCCTCCACCCTGGCTTCCAGCACCTCATTGCCCAGCGCCCGGCGGAACTCGTCGGCGCGCGCCAGCCCGCACCCGGTCATGACGTCGAAGGTCTTGAGGATTTGTTCGTGGAAAACCGTGACCCCGTGGGTCTCCTTGAGGACCGGTTTGAGGTCGGGATGCGGATAGACCTCGGGGGCGAATCCATGCCGGTGCTCCAGGAAGGGCCGGACCATGTCAGATTTCATCGGGCCGGGGCGGAACAGCGAGATGTCAATGATGAGATCGTTGAAATCCCGGGGAGCCATTTTCCCGATCAGTTCGCGCTGGCCCGGGGATTCGATCTGGAAGCAGCCCAGGGTGTGGGTGCTTCGGATCAGTTCAAAGGTTGGCTCGTCATCGAGCGGGACCGCGTTGAGGTCGATGCGCCCGTCCTCGGCGATGTAATCCGGGCCCGTCCCGTCCGGGCCGGCCGGATGCGCGCCGGCGGCCACCACCTCGGCCTTGGTCGGGTGCAGCCGGATCACCTCCCGGACCGCAAAGGCCATGGCGCTCTGCATCCGGACACCCAGGACGTCGAGTTTGAGCATGCCCATGGGGTCCATGTCGTGCTTGTCGAACTGGCTCATGGGCAGGCCCAGGCCGCTGGGCTGGACGGGGGTGCGGTCCAGCAGGGTGGCATCGCCGAGGATCACGCCGCACGGGTGCATGGAGATGTGGCGTGGCAGCCGGTCCAGCCGCTCCGTGAGGTCCACCAGCAGGTCCAGCTGCTGGTTTTCGGTGAAACCGCGCTGCTCCACCCGGTCCGCGAATTCCTTCAGCTCGGGTTTCTCCACGAGGGCTTCGCGGAAGTGCCGGGCCGAGAACCGCCACAGCTGCTTGGCGATTTCCCCGACCTCGCCGTCGTCCATGCCCAGGGCCAGGCCGGCATCGCGCACGGCACCGCGAGCGCGGTAGCCATTCTGCATGCTCATCAGCGTGACGCGTTCGGCGCCGAAACGCTCAAAGATCTTCCGGTAGACGTTGTGCCTTTCGGCGCTCTCGACGTCGATGTCGATGTCGGGCAGCGTGGCACGGTCGCGGGAGAGGAAGCGCTCAAAGATGAGGTCGTGCTGGAGTGGGTTCACCTGGCTGATGTCGATCAGGTAGTTGACCAGGCTGGAGGCGCCCGAACCGCGCGCGGCCGCCCTCACGCCCAGGGCAAGGATCATCCGGGAGACCTCTGCGACGGTCAGGAAGTAGGAGGCGAAGCCCAGCGTGTCGATGATCCGGAGCTCGTGCCCCAGCCGGGTCCGCATTTGCTGTTCCCGCTGCCCGGAGATTCCAGGGAAGCGGCGGCCGATGCCGGCCTCGCAGCGCAGGGTCAGTTCGGCGAGCGCGTCGCCGTCGATCCCGATCACGGATGCTTCCGGGACCACGGGCTGTTTCCAGCCCATGTCAGCCACAGGATCCATGCGGCAGCGGTCCGCGAGCGCCTCGGTCTGGGCCAGGAGCCGTTTGAGGTCCGCCGTGCCGTAGCCGGCGGCGTGGATGATCTCCTTGCCCAGCTGCAGCATCTGGGCCGCCGATTTGAGCCAGCCCTGCCCGTTGGGCTGCAGCAGCGGGGCGGCGGAGAGCTCGGGGAGGGATTTAAGCGTCCGGGCCGAGTCCAGCACATCGGCGGTGGCCGCGCCGTCCTCGGCCACATAACGCACGGCGTTGCTCAGCACGGCCGGCACCCCGTGCTCTGCGGCGAGCTTGAGCATGCGCACCGCATGGGCGGTGCTCAGCGGTTCCCCTGGCGGGCTGAGCTGGGACACAACCTCGGCGGCCAGGGTCCCTGGGGGCATGGCGTCCAGCCAGCGTTTGAACAGGGTGCGGGGCCGCAGGTAACGCCGGCCGCCCATCGCCCGGCCGACGTCGGAGTCCGGGCCGATCAGCACTGTCAGGACCGGCTGGAGGGTTTCCGGGTGCAGGGTGCGGGAGGCCAGTTCCGC
This sequence comes from Arthrobacter sp. P4_F10, assembly GCF_056401435.1. Classification (NCBI taxonomy): domain Bacteria; kingdom Bacillati; phylum Actinomycetota; class Actinomycetes; order Micrococcales; family Micrococcaceae; genus Arthrobacter; species Arthrobacter sp. P4_F10. The sequence continues at coordinate 118,874 of NZ_JBFUJJ010000010.1, read as the reverse complement.
CCGGGTGACGGCCACCGGCACCGCTCCCTGCACCTTCCCCGTAGTGCGGGCATGGGCGTCGGAGATCAGCCGGCACAACGCCCGGTAGCCGGCGCCGTTGTTGTGGCCGTGCGCCAGCACAACGACGCGTCCCCCGACCAGGGTGCGGAGGTCACCGTCGTCGTCAAAGACCGCAAGGTCCACCCCGATGATCGCATCGAGCCCGGCTGCCATGCACGCCTTCAGGTGCTTGATGGTGCCGTACAGCCCGTCGCGGTCCGTGCAGGCCAGCGCGGTGGCGCCGTCGGCTGCGGCCGCGCCGGCCAGTTCATCCGGCCAGGAGACGCCATAGTGGGCGCTGAAGGCGGTGGAGACATGCAAATGGGTGAAGTTCATGCTGTTTCGGGCTTCCGGAGGGGCTGCAGGGCGTCGTGGATCCTCAGGAGCCGCCACCGGCCGCTGCTGATATGCCGGGTCAGGTCAAGGGTGAGGGTGGAGGCCGCGGCGTGGTCCCCGGCGGCACGCACCTGGACCCGCCAGATCTCGTGATCCACCAGGCCCGGGCCGCTCCCGAGCGGCGCCCGGCTTTCCTCCGCCCACCATTGGCGGCGTTCATACCAGCGGACGGGTTCCGCGCAGACCGTGTAGCGCCGGCCGGCCCAGTCGAGGCGCAGGGGCTGGCCCGAGGGCGTGCAGAGAACATCCACGGACTCGCTGAACATGCCCACGTTGCCTCCCGACCCAGTCCGGGCTGGAGCCGGCCCAGTCCCCGCTTAGATTCCGTCTTCTAGATTCCGTCTTCTAGATGCCGCCTTCTAGCGTTTCTGATTTATTCGAACATATCTTCGAATAAATTCAGTCTACGTCGGAAAGGCGACAAAACCCAGATCGGGGGTGGACGGACGATGGCACAGGTAGCAGGATTGAGCCATGAGCTCCCATATCGCACTCCTGAAGCACGTAAAGGTCGCCGCCAAGAATTCAACCTTGGTGGCGACCTTCGATATCGACGGAAATATCCCGGGGCAAGGCGCCTACGTGGTGGGCCTGCTCGCGGCCGAGCCGGACTATTCCCATCAACGCAGACTGGGAATTGAGTTCATGAACGGCGAGGCGGTCTCCTTCTACTTCTTCAACCATGACGGCACGGAAGAGAACTTCGACCTCACAGGCGTGGAACACTCAGGGAACACCATCACCGGAAACTTCCCCATCGCGACGGTGCTGGGCCTGCCCAAGGGCCACCTCATGACCGCCTTCAGCGATTGTGACGGCCGGGAATACCAGGCCAACGTGCCTGTCGAAGAGTCCCTCTAAGCACGTTCCAACAAGCCCTTGCTATGAAGTGGACTTGTACACTTCCAGCTCGAGGGTGATGAAGGCGTCGATCATCGCCCGGTAGGTCTTCTCGACGAGTTCGACGTCGATGTCCTTCTGTTCCGCCGTGGCGCGGACGTGTTCGATGACCCGCTCCACGCGCCCGGGCGCACGGACCTCCGCGCTGTCCGCCTTGAGGGTCCCGGCGATCCGGATCAGCCGTTCGCGGCGCCCGATCAAGGACACGATCTGCTCGTCCACCTCGTCAACAGCCACGCGCACGGCGGCGAGCTGTTCCCGGTCGGCCTGGGCGGTCTTGTCGTCTGCGTGATTTGTGGGCATGTGCATGACAGTATCGAAAGATGCAGCCACGAGTCGACTTAATTTCGCTGGGTGTCCGCAGTGTTGACGCCTCACGCCGCTTCTACGTCGATGGCCTGGGATGGCCGGTCCACCGGGAAGTCCCCGGCGAGGTGCTCTTCATCCAGGTCAACCACGGACTGATCCTCTCGCTCTGGGACGCGGGCCAAATGCAGTCCGAAGCGGCCACGGATCCCCCTGCCGGCGTTGCGTGCATCACCCTCAGCCACAACCTGGCCAGCACGGCGGAAGTCGACTGGGTGATGGCCGAAGCCGAGTCCGCGGGAGCCCTCATCGTCGCGGCACCGAAGACCCAGCCCTGGGGCGGCTACACCGGCTACTTTGCCGATCCCGACGGCTACCGCTGGGAGATCGCCTTCAACCCCGGCTGGGCGGTCGACGGCGGCGGCACAGTGACGCTCTGACTATTGGTACCGGACCTGAGGGCGCCGCCGCTAGAACAGGCCCCCCACCGGCTGGATGAGTTCCGGTGAGTCATTCTTGACGTTACCGACAGCGGTGCCGACGGCGTCGATCGTCCAGCCTTCCGCGACGTCGTGCGCCCCGGCCCGGACCAGGTCCACGAGTCCGGCGGCGTCATCGGCCTGCGGGTCCAGCCACGTCTGCATGGTCTCGCGGTTCATGGGCAGCGGAACCCTGTCGTGCAGCGCGGTCAGCTCGGCCAGCATCCCCCCGGCGTAGCCCTCCGGCGGGGAGTCGGTGGTCATGATCGAGGTCGAGAGCATCCAGCGCTCCGGGTCGCCCTCTGCCTTGGACGGGTCCCTCCACCATTCATATAGACCCGCGAAGACAATGGGGTGCCCGTCCTTGGGATGGACGTAGTAGGGCTGCTTGCTGCGGCCCTCGCCCTTCCACTCGTAGTAGCCGTCCGCGGGCACGGCACAGCGACGGGCGCGGGTCGCTTTCCGGAAGGCGGGCTTCTCCAGCACCGTCTCGCTGCGGGCATTGATCATCTTGGACCCGATTCCCGGATCCTTGGCCCAGGAGGGCACCAGACCCCAGCGCGCAATGTGCAGTTGGCGGACCGGCTCTCCGTCCACCAGCCGTTCGAGCAGGATCGGCACATCCGCCGTCGGGGCCACGTTCCACGACGGCGGAATCGCGATCTCGTCCTCCAGCCCGGCGTCGAATTCGGCCAGCAGGTCTCCGACGGCCCGGGCCATCACGTAGCGTCCACACATGGCACCAGCATGCCACCGCGCCCATTCCATGTCATCCGCACCCTGGCTCCGCCCTGTGCCTGCGGGAATAGCGGGCTGCGGGGTACGGTTGTTGGCAGTGACGTATGACTTCAGTGGGCGCCCGGCCGTACTCGCCGGCCCCAACCACAAGCTTGAGGAGAACTTCGTGGACTTCACCCCCGAATCCGGCACCATCACCATGTTTTCGACCACGTGGTGCGGCTACTGCAACCGGCTGAAGAAGCAGCTGGACGCGCAGGGCATCGGGTACACCGAGATCAACATCGAGGAAGTCGAAGGCACCGCCGATCTCGTCGAGCAGCTCAATGGAGGCAACCGCACCGTCCCCACGGTGCTGTTCCCGGACGGCACCGCCGCCACGAACCCCTCCGCAGCAGAGGTCAAGAGCCGGCTCGCGGCCTAGTCCCTTCCTGTATCCAAGGACAACACCAACCCACGACGGCGCGGCCTCCAAAGGGCCGCGCCGCCGCCCGTTGTGCCAGTAAGTTGTGCGAGAAATCCGCGTTCAGAGCAGAGGAGCTTGTTTCATGGTCCATAAAGTCAAGGCCGCAGTAGTCCGTTCCAAGAATGCCGACGTCACCCTGGAGACGATCCTGGTGCCGGACCCCGGCCCCGGCGAGGCCCTCGTGGACATCCTGACCTGCGGCGTCTGCCACACCGATCTGCACTACAAACAGGGCGCGATCAACGACGACTTCCCGTTCCTGCTCGGCCACGAGGCCACCGGCGTTGTCAGTGCCGTGGGACCGGACGTCACCGAGGTCGCCCCCGGTGACCGCGTGGTGCTGAACTGGCGGGCCGTCTGCGGCGAGTGCCGTGCCTGCAGGCGAGGTCAGCCGCAGTACTGCTTCAACACCCACAACGCCACCCAGAAGATGACCCTGGAGGACGGCACGGAGCTGACGGCCGCGCTGGGCATCGGCGCCTTCGCCGCAAAGACCCTCGTGGCCGCCGGCCAGTGCACCAAGGTGGACCCCGACGCCGATCCCGCCGCCGTCGGCCTGCTCGGCTGCGGCGTCATGGCAGGCATCGGCGCGGCGATCAACACCGGAAACGTCCAGCGCGGCGATTCAGTCGCCGTGATCGGCTGCGGCGGAGTGGGCGTGGCAGCCGTCGCCGGCGCAGCGCTCGCCGGCGCCACCACCGTGATCGCCGTCGACATCGACGCCAAGAAGCTCCAGCGCGCCACGGAGCTCGGCGCAACCCACACGGTGGATTCGTCCGCCGTCGACCCCGTGGAGGCAATCCGCGAACTGACCGGCGGATTCGGCGCCGATGTGGTGATCGACGCCGTCGGCCGCCCGGAAACGTACAAGCAGGCCTTCTACGCCCGGGACCTCGCCGGCACGGTGGTCCTGGTGGGCGTGCCGAGCCCCGAGATGACGCTGGAACTCCCGCTGTTGGACGTCTTCGGCCGCGGCGGCTCGCTGAAGTCCTCCTGGTACGGCGACTGCCTTCCCTCGCGCGACTTCCCCACGCTCATCAGCCTCTACCGGCAGGGCAAGCTGGACCTCGACGCCTTCGTGACGGAACGGATCACGATCGAGCAGATCGAGGAAGCCTTCACGAAGATGCACGCCGGCGCGGTGCTGCGCTCGGTGGTGGAGCTGTGAGCGTCCGGATCGACCGGCTGGTCACCTCCGGGACGTTTTCGCTCGACGGCGGCACGTGGGAGGTTGACAACAACGTCTGGATCCTCGGGGATGACGCCGAATGCGTCATCATCGACCCGGCCCACGATCCCGCCGCCGTCGCCGCCGCTGTGGCGGGAAGGAAGGTCACGGCGATCCTGCTCACGCACGGCCACGACGACCACATCCGCGCCGTGGGCGAGGTCCGCGCGCTCGTGAACGCCCCCGTGTACCTGAACCGGGATGACTGGATGCTGTGGGAGCGGGTGTTCCCCGGCACCGAGCCGGACCACGCCATTGCCGACGGCGACACCTTCGACGTCGCAGGGGCGAGGCTGGTGGCGCTTCACACCCCCGGGCATTCGCCGGGGTCCGTGTGTTTCCTCCTCGAAAGCGAAGGCATTGAGTTGGAAGGCGCAGAGCATGAAAACACGGTGTTCAGCGGGGACACGCTGTTCAAGGGCGGCCCGGGAGCAACCGGACGATCCTTCAGTGACTTCCCTACCATCATCGATTCCATCCGGAACCGGCTCCTGCCGCTCCCGGCGGACACGATGGTCCGGACCGGGCACGGGGACCCGACGACGATCGGCGCCGAAGCTCCGCACCTTGAGGAATGGATCGCGCGGGGGCACTGACCGCGATCCCGGTCCGCCCGTGTCGGATTCGTGGGGACCAGGACCGCACGGGCGGGTCCGGGTCCCCCGAAACCCGGCCGGCTGGTACTAGGATGTGGGGCCATGAGACCAAACCCCAGCATGGATCCGGCAACCTTCACCGCAGACATGCGGACCCAGTTCGATGCCTTCCTCGATGAGCACCGTGCGGATCTTCAGGCCTGCCTCGACGGGCTCTCAGAGCCGGAGGCCCGGGCATCTCTGGTACCGTCAAGGACCACTCTCCTGGGGCTTCTCAAGCACTCCACCTTCGTCGAAAAGGTCTGGTTTGACGAGGCCATCACGGGCAGGACGCGGAAGGAAATCGGCATTCCGGCCACGCCCGATGAATCGTTCACCCTCGAGGAGGACGACACCATCGCGGGCCTCCGGGCCGCCTACGTCCAGGCCTGCGAGGACTCACGCCGCCGGGCCGCTTCCCTCGACCTTGACGACGTCGTCAGCGGCAACCGCCGCGGTCCGCTGCCGCTGCGGTGGGTCTACCTGCACATGCTCAGGGAACTGGCCCAGCATTGCGGCCACGCGGACATTCTGCGCGAGCAGATCCTCGCTGCACGTTCCTGACGGCCCCGGCCGCTCAGGCGTCCCCTACAAATCGAAGCGTGAACGAATGTCCGTGGTGCCGGCAATTGCAGCCACGATCGATGCCGCGACTTCGCGCAGCTTGGTGTTGCGGGCGTTGGAGGCTTCGCGGAGCAATGTGAACGCCTCATCCGGGGGGCACCGGTTCTGGGCCATGACCACGCCGATTGCCATGTCGATGACCGTACGCGACTTCATGGCGGATGCGAGGTCGTCGCGGGCTTCCTGGAGGCGGCCGATCCGCAGGCTCAGACGCAGGGGCAGGCAGAGCTGCCGGGCAACGTTTTCCGCGGTGAGGATTTCCCCGTCCGTAAATCCGGAACGGTGAGTGGCGTAGAAGCTCAGGGCGGCCCGGCATTCGCCGTCCAGATCGATGGGGACCGCCAGGACGGCAACATAGCCCCGCTCCGCAGCCGCTTGACCGAATTCCGGCCACCGGCCCTCTCGGGTCACGTCCCTGACATATACGGTGTGTGCTCCGCTCATCGCGGAGATGCAGGGGCCCTCGCCGGCCGCGGCCTGAAGCTCTTCAAGTTCAAATGCCCTCTGGCTGCCGGCACCGGTCGCGGCGGGTTTCTTAGGCCTCGCCACAGTTACGGCGCCGATGACTTCGCGCTCTGCGTGGGATAGCCCAATGGCCGCGTGCTGGGCCAGTTCGCCCAAAAATTCTTCCAGATCCTCGCTTGAGAGCACGAGGTCTTGAAGCTGCTCCGCGGTCCTGCCAACAAAACGCTGCCCTGCAAGTTCCACTCCGGCTCCTTCCGGCCGCACGCCCCCAAATGATCGTACAATGCGGGCACCGAGGGAGGACGGGTCTTATTGCCCGGCTTCATCGGCCGCCGAGGCCGGGCACCACGCCCGTTACGTGGTGGCGACCTGCCCGCCCGTCCACGCCGTCAGGCGCCGGCCRAGCAAGTGCAATGCTTTGCACTGTGAGTGCGTTTAGCGCGGATGCGGCCACCCCCGATTTGTTTTCACAGGGCCGCATCCGCGCTGGTCTAGGGGAGGCCAGGATCAGGCTTTTGGTCCTGTTTGCCGGACCGTCTGCCCGCGTGCCGGCGGCGTGACCGCGCGCCAATGAGGGCCAGACGCCACTCGCGGCGCCGGCCGCGCCCGCGCAGTTCCGCGTTGATGATCCGCAGGAGCTCGGAGGCGGCGTCTTGGTCTTCCGGCTCCTGGCTACTCGCCAGCGCCTGTCGGAGTTGCAGGAGGTCGCCAGTCGGCACCTGCGGCCAGTGCCGGAACGTGTAAAAGATCCTAGTGCCGGGGCGCCTCTGTGACCCTGTGCCGATCATGCGACACCGCCCCTACCAGGCTCCGGTGAGGCGGCGGCGCTGCGGACGGTCAGATAGCCGAGTGGCTTCAGGGCGACCGCCAGAGAGTCCGCGCCGGCTGTGTCGGTGACATCGAGTCTGGTCGGCATAAGACAGTAACTCCCCGCAACGAAGTGAGCAGCCTCTGCCTGACCAAATTCAGAATAGCAATTGCATTTGCCGCACAAAAGGAAAAGAGAGTAACAATTCACATGCGACTTTTCCGTCGACGCAGGCCTGTGGTTCCACATCTTGAGAATCCGAACGCTTTGCACTCATGCACAGCGGATCGCGTCCGAAGTGGGGCGACAGCGTTACTTGGTGGACGGAGAGTACTCCGGGTAGTAGCGCTGGATCTCTTGGACGGTCTTGCCGGCCTTCACCATTCGCTCAACGGTCATCATGCTACGGACTTCCTGGTCTGAGCGCTACGACTGCAATTCCAGATTTCATTCCCTTATTCATGGTCCCCCCAATAGCCAAAATATCTTTGTGAGCGTACCGCACGGGGAGCCGGGTCTCGCGGGTGACGGCGATTTCCTGCGCGGGTATGGAGTTCCAGCAGATTCGGTCCCAGCCCCTGGCCGCCAATAAAAGAGGCCATATTTCCGCTGTGGGGATTGTGGCACCGTTCTGGAACTCTGTAGGCGCCAGTGCGGTCTTGCTCGAATGCGCGGGCATGGGAAACAATATTCCCGCCCCACGTGGCCCGGTCGAAAGGGTTTCTTCAATGACAGCGCGAAATACCTCCTCAGTCGGTGCGCCGTGTTGGGTCGACACTTTGCAGCCAGATCCGCGGGCGGCCCGAGACTTTTACGGTCCGCTCTTCGGCTGGAGTTTCGACGACCCAACGCCGATGCCGTCCGGTTTCGATGGCGACTACTACACCGCGCGCCTGGGCGGGCGGCTGGTGGCCGGCATCGGACAGGCACCGCCGCTATCGCCTCCGGGGTGGATCACCCACGTGCGTGTCGACGACGTCGGGGAAGCCCTGGCTCGTGCCGAGCAGGCGGGAGGCAAGCCCTTGGGACAGATTGGGGCCGGCTCCGGTCACCGCATTGCTATGCTCGCCGACGCCACCGGCGTTCCATTCTGTTTGCGGCAGGCCGGCGAGAACGACGGTGCCGAGCTGGCCAATGAGCCCAATTCCTGGGCCATGAGCTCGCTGCACACCACAGATATCGGTCGGGCCCAAGCGTTCTACGGCGAAATGTTCGACTGGGTACTGGAATCTGTGCCGGACGCTCCTTTCTCGCTGTGGCTGCGCTCGGGTCAGGTCGTGGCGGTCGTGACGGCCACGGACGGCGTCGCGGTCCCGCCGCATTGGAGCGTCAATTTCGCTGTCCGCGACGCGGACGCCGTCGCCGAGCACGCCGTAGCACTGGGTGGCGGCATTTTGATGGCACCCATGGACACACCGGGATTCCGCAGCGCCGTGATCAGGGACCCCCAGGGCGGCACCATCGCGGTCAGTGCAACCGCAGGCTGACGCTTCCTGGAGAGCAGCGCCAACCGATTGCGGCGCTGGTAGGGTCAGCCCATGGATGAAAATTTGGGGAAGTTCATCGACAATTTCGCGCGGCTGGTGGAGCTTGCGCAGTCCGGGCAGCACCGGATTCAGCGGGGAACCCAGCTGCTGACCACGCTCACCGAGCATTTGGCGGTCCAGGCAGAATCAGTGGCTGTGGTGGTTGAGGAGATTCCGCCGCACCGGTTCGTGGACGCAGACATCCTCATGGAAGAGCTCGCTGCAGAGGACCCGGAGTTCCGGCTCGTGGGGATCGGCGGCGGAGACCAAAGGCACCATAATTCGCTGAGCGACATGTTGCAGCAGTCCCAGATATTTCCTCAATACCCCCTGTCCCAGCCGGACTACGCAAACCTCGCTGTCGGTCCGGACGAACAGCGGCAGGCCGTGGCCCTGGGACTGTGGCTCTTCAGCTACGGAGGCAGCCCGATCGCGGTGCTGCAGCGGGACGCCAACCCCCGGTATGGCCGTCAGTCAGCTTCCCTTGAAGTTTTGGCCGACGCTACAGATCAGGCCGCACGCTTCCTCTCGGAGTTCCGCCGGCGGATGCAACACCGCAGCGTGCTCAAGGGGCAGGTCATTTCGTTGGTGATGGGCGAGTATGGTCCTAGCGCCGCCGGGGTGACCTTTCACGCCCGGCCGGCCCTTGCCGCCTCCGATGTCATCCTGCCCGGTGGCCTGCTGGAGAAAGTCTCCGACCACACCTTAGGTATCGCGGAGCACCGGGACTCTCTGAACAAGTACGGCCAGCACCTCAAGCGCGGCGTCCTGCTCTATGGCAGGCCTGGGACCGGCAAGACCCACACGGTGCGGTATTTGTTGAGCCGGAGCGACGGTGTCACAGCAATCCTTCTCTCGGGAGGATCGCTCGCCAGGATCTCAGAAGCCGCCACCATGGCCAGGGCGCTGCAGCCCTCCATCGTCGTTCTTGAGGACTGCGATCTGATCGCCGAGGACCGCAGCTTCGGGCACGGACCCCAACCGCTGCTATTCGAGGTGCTGGACGCCATGGACGGTTTAGCCAGCGACGCCGACGTCGCGTTCATCCTCACCACCAACCGCGTGGACATGCTCGAACGCGCCCTGGCACAGCGTCCCGGGCGTGTGGACCTGGCCGTCGAAATTCCCCTCCCTGCCCAGGCGGAGCGGGTCTCGCTGATCAAACTGTATGCCCGCGGCATTCCCTTCAGCCCGAACGCGATTGAAGATGCCGCAGCCCGCACCGAAGGCACCACCGCCTCGTTCGCACGCGAACTCGTCCGCCGGGCGGTCGTTGCCGGCGCCTTGGAAGACATGCCGGTCGCGGACAACCATCTGGGGAAGGCTGTGGATGACCTGATGGCCGACGGCGCCGCCCTCACCCGAAGCCTCCTCGGCAGCGGCGCCGAGGGCGACACCGAGGGCAATGGAGGACCGTTCCCCGGGCCGCCGGCAACCTTTCATTCCGGGCGCTAGGAAAGTGCCTGGATCTGGAGACGAATCGTCCGGTCAGCTAAGGATGGAGATCTTCAGCGCGCGGGCCGTCAGCGCCGCCAGCGGTACGGAGTGGTTGTTGACACCCGGTGCAAGCCATAGCGTTCCAGAATCGGTCGCGAATATTCTGTTGAGTCGCTGTGGATGAGTTTCTTACCGAGCGTTAGCGCGGCTCGAGCCCGGGCCGCGGTGAGCGCCCGGTAGATACCCCGGCCGCGCCATTCTGCCCGCGTTGCCCCGCCCCAGATGCCCGCGAATTCCGTGTCCGGTACCGGCTCGAGGCGGCCCGCACTGACAATCGCCCCACCATGTTCGGCGACCCACAGTTCCATACCGTCGTCCAGAGCCACGCGACGCAGGATTGCATCGGCATTGCCGTCGGAGACGTTAGTGCCGAAAACCTCGTCCTGCATTGCGCTCATGGCGCGAATGTCCCGTTCTTCGGTCACCCGCCGCAGGCTGATGCCGGGCGGCAGCTGCACGTCCACATTCAACGCTCTGGCCGGCCCGATCATGATCGACTCGGTCTCATCGGGCTCAAAACCGTTCTCCAGCAGTGCGACATGGAGTCCGGGTGCATGATCGTGGCCACGGGTCTTCCACTCAACCCGCACGATTGCCGGATCGCTGCGGTAAAACGCGAGCGCCTCGGCCACCCAATGCGCGATCGTCCGGGCACTGGCCCCATCGAGGTCCTGATAAGTCACGAAGCCTCGGCCGCCTGCGAAGGTCACCAGGCGTAACGGGCCCAGCCGCTCAACGGCGATGGCACTGGGTGTCTCGGCATCCGTTCGCAGTTGCTGGTCGTACGCCGTAAGAAGTTCTTCAGAAAGAGTCATCGGCCTCCACGGTACATTGTCCTGATTCGGACCTGGAGACGGCACCTCAGGAGCCTCGGCGTCGACCTTCAGTAGCCGTAGCGTTCAACCACGATCTGCGTCGTGTAACTGTCGGACGCCGGGCCATAGTCGTCAATGGTGATCCGTACGTCCCAGCCGTCGATCCTCCCGACGCCCCGGCACATCAGGCCTCCTGCGTTAATTCTTCGTTCCCTGAGGCACGGTTTGTACTCGTCGGGAGTCAGTCCAACCTGATCGATGTATCGCTCCAGATCACCGGCGCGGTACGGCCTGTGCGTGTCCCACCTGTATGCATAGATTGCGCATGGTCCGTCAATTGGGATGCAAAACGCCCCACCCAGGGGTGCTTGTGTCCCTCCGATGGGTTCCCACCCGGGGGAAGTCTGAAGCCGATCCGCGATTGCCTTCATCTGTCTAATGTTGGCTTCATTCTGAAAATGGACATTCGTGAAAAAGCCGGCAACGCCTACGACGATTGCCGCTACGACCGCCAGAGCGATCTCTCCTCGACGCCCCATATCCTGCCCAGCCCCCTCAGTAAACCCGACGCTACCTGCCGCGTTCCTGCTGCCCCGGTGGTCAGGCCGGCAATTGAACGCCAGTATAGGACCAAGCCGGTGTGTCCTCCGCGGAGGCGGTCCCTTAGCGGGTGATGGCGAGGGGCTTCACAGGCACCACACACGACACCCGCACGAAGGGCACGTCTCGTGCTCCCGCCACGCGGTTGTTCCTGCCGGTGTCATCGCACCAGTCAATGTTGTAAGGCACTGCGGTTACGGCGGCATCCCCCACGGCGGTCCGGGCGGGTACGACAAACGTGTAACTGAACCCACCGGCGTCGTTCATGGCGGAGGTGGTGTTGACGACTTCGGCCCCTGTTGCGTCGGTGACGCTCACCTGGATTCGTGCGTTCTTGCCGTAGCGGGGATTGCAGTCGGCGTCCGGCGCTGCCACCGTCACGCTTTGCCCCGGTTTGGCTTCCGTCGGGGTCAGCGAATAGGCGGGCGGTAAACACGGCGGCGCCCCGCCCGTGGTGGACGAGCACCCCGAGGTCGCGGCAACCAGCACCAGTGCCCCAATCGTGGCACAGATCGCGGAGCGCCCTTCACGGTCCTTCAGGTGAAAAGCCATGCCGTCAGTGTCGCTGGTACACCGGCAAACCCCCACTGTTGTCCCGAATTCGTACCGCAATTGTTGCCGGAGTGTGCCATGACCCATTTGAGCCGCCGCCCGCATGGCAACAACTCCCCCACTGCCGGGTCGGGCCTATGATCGGGCCATGGGATCACCCGGAATTTCCCGACGCAGCCTGCTGGGGCTCGGCGCCGTGGCAGCGGCGTCGGTCGCGGGGTGCGCCGGCCCGGGCGCGTCCAGCCAGGAGCCGCCAGCCGCACCCATCGCCATGCGCAGCGGCAGCTTCACCTCACGGTTCCGGCCGCAGGAACCCACGGGCTGGTCACTGGCCGTACCCGGATCCACCGGCGGCGGACCCTCCGGCCCCTGGCCCGTTGCCCTGTTCCTGCACGGAACGGGCGCGGACCACCGCATGGTCTTCGACGAGTTGGACGCGGGCGGCGTCCTGGCCCGGCATGTGGCCCGGGGAGGGACGCCTTTCGCGATCGCTGCCATCGACGGAGGCGAATCGTGGTGGCATCGCCGGGAATCCGGAACAGACACGCAGGCCATGCTGGTGGAGGAATTCCTCCCCCTGCTGGCCGGCCGGGGCGCCGACACCGGCAGGCTCGCCGTGTTCGGCCTGTCGATGGGCGGCTTCGGCGCCCTGCTCCTGGCCTCCCAGCACCGCGTCCCCGGGCTCCGCGCCGTCGCCGCGATGAGCCCCGCCGTCTGGAGCCTGTACGACGCCGGCCGGTCCGACAACTTCGACAGCGCCGCGGACTTTGCGGCCAACGACATCTTTGCCCTCCGGCCGGAGCTGGAGCCGCTGCCGAAACGGATCGACTGCGGCACGGCGGACAACCTGCTCTTCAGCGTCAAGGACTACGTGAAGGACCTTCCAGGTGAACACGAGGGAGGCTTCCAGGCTGGCGGCCACGACGGCGGCTACTGGCGCTCCATCCTCCCGGATGTCCTCGCGTTCCTGGGCAAGAACCTGACTTGACGCCGGCGGCGAGCGCGCGAAGAGCGCCCGGCAGCGCGTGCCCGCCGTCGGCTGACTGCGCCCATCACGCGCATACAGAGCGCCCAGTAGGCTACTCCCACGGCGAGTGAGACTGCTACGGCCAGCGCGGGGCTTATCCCGGCCAGCGGCGGATAGACCACCCAGTGGACCAGGTACGCGTAGAGGGAGGCGCTGGCCAGCACCACCGTGAGGCGGCGGAGGCCCTTGGGCACCGGGACGCTGGGCAGCCAGATGAGCAGCAGGATTCCGACGAGGAGCGTGCACTCCCGGCCCGGGTTCTCGAAGAACCCCGGAACGGTCAGTGCCGCAATGACCGAGACAATGCAACGCTGGGCTACGGTCCGGGACCGCGCAATGGCCCAACCCAACGCGAAGAGCCACAGTGCAGGAGCGGTGTGCGGCACTCCGGGGTTCACCAGCTCAAAGCGGGTCAAAAGCCCCGCGCCGGTCAGCGCCAGCGGAAAGAGCAAAGGGAAGCGCCGCTCGGCGCGGTCCGCCCACGGAATGGCCAGCAGCGCCGTCGCCCCCACAAGCAGGTAGACAAGAATTTCGATGAACCAGAAGTGCCACTGGGTGGTCACCGCCTCCGGCCCCAGGATGGCGTTGAGCAGCAGGATATTGGCGGGCGCGTAGTTGTCGGTGATCAGGTAGGCCACCGCGATGAACGCCATGCTCGGCACCACGATTCTTGCCACGCTGCCCAGCTGCCGCTTCAGCCGCGGCACCCGTTTCCCGGAGAGCTGGAAGCGGGCGAAGTTGTAGCCGGCCACGGCCATGAGTACGTGGGCGGCACCCTGCCAACTGAACAGGCCGACGTGTGTGCTTACGATCAGGACGATCCCCACGGCCCGCAGCACGATGCTCGTTTCGACCGGCGCAAAGAACCGTCGACGCTTCCGGACCGGTGCGGTACGCGGCCGCGGCTCCAAGTCCCTGACCGGAGTCACGTGCCAGTCCGGCGGGAGGTGGCCCAGGGCTTGTTCCAGGCGGACCGACGCGGCCACGTAGGACAGTGAGTCCCCGCCCAGGGAGACGAAGGTGTCGCCGTCGCCGATCTCGGCGCACTCCAGGGCGTCCTCGAAGATCTTCCGGACGCTGTCCGGCGCGCCGCTAACGCTCGCGGCCTCAGGTGCTGCCACGGCTTTAAGCCGGGACAGGGCCAGGACGGCCTGGTAGTCCAGTTTGCCCGTGGCCAGGCGCGGGAGATGTTCGACGGCGTGCACCTCGAGGGCCGCGCGCGGCAACCCCATCCCCTGTGCCAGGACCTTGCCCAGCAGGTGCGCGTCGTGGTCGCCTTCCACGGCGACGACGACGCCGTCGTCCGTTCCGGCACTGGCAGCCTGCACACCGAGGTCGGCCAGGAGCCGCTCCACCTGCCCCAGGTCAACGCGAAGTCCCACGATCTTGACGAACCGGCTGCGCCGCCCCACCACTTCGTAGACGCCCGCCGGGTGTAGCCGGGCGAGGTCGCCGGTGCGGAGCTCGGTAATGGCGCGGCCCGCGGCGAGATCCGCCGGGCTTTCGGCGTAGCCGAGCATGACGTTGGGACCGGTGTAGACGAGCTCGCCGTGTTCCAACCCCGGCACCGGGTCGATCCTGAACGAACCGCCCGGCACCGGAATGCCCACCGCGCCCGGGACCTCCGCCGCCAGTTCCGGAGGGAGGTACGCCATCCGGGCCGTCGCCTCGGTCTGGCCGTACATGACGAAGAAGTCCCAGCCGTTTCGGCGGCCCAGTTCCGCATATTTCCTCACCGATTCCGGCGCCATTCGGCCCCCGGCCTGGGTGACGTAGCCCAGGCTGGGCAGGTCCATGTCCTCGAACCCGATTCGCTCCAGCAGTTCAAAGGTGTACGGAACGGCCGCGAAGGACGTGGCCCCACGCTGTCGAAAGAGCTCCCAGAAGCACGGATCAACCACGGAAAAGTCGGTCAGGACCAGCCCGGCACCGCGGAGCAGGTGGCTGTTGATCACAGACAACCCGTAACAGTAGGACATGGGCAGTGTCGTCGCGGCACGGTCCTCCGGGCCGATTTTCAGGTACTCGGAAATCGACTCGGCGTTGGACTGCAGGTTTGCATGGGAGAGGCGGACGAGCTTAGGCGAGCCCGTGGATCCGGACGTGCTGAGCAGGAGTGCCAGGTCCGGGTGCAGTTCGTGCCGTGTACCGGCCCGGCGCTCGTCCAGCAGGAGTTGGCCGTTGCCGGCCCGGACGACGACGTCGGGGTCGTAGGCCGCAACGAGGGATTCCAGGGCGGCCGGTTTGTCTTCGGGCAACAGGATCAGGGGGTGGCCGCCTACGAGCGCCGCCAGGTAGGCAACCAGCGAATCGACGTCGTTGGCTGCCGAAAGCGCCACGAGGCGCCGCGTGGTGCCGAGGCGCAGGGCGAAGGCATCGACGCAATCCGCCAGCTCCCGGTACGTCATTGCCAGGGTGTCGGTCAGGATGGCAGGGCTGTCCCCGTAGCTCGCAAGATCGGCGGCAAAGGGCACCCGCATGAAATCAAGCTGCTGCGTGGTCACCCGGACGATGTTATTAGATTAGGCTTGCCTAAGCCAAATTAGGGCATGAAAGGTTTGCGTAATCGCCCGGAGTGGGTATCCTCCTTATTTAGGTTCACCTAAGTACGGGTTTCTTCAGCATCGTCGCTCGAGGAACCCGCACGTACAACGGCCCACACGCTTCCGCCTCAACCGCACGTTCCACCCGACCGATCCAAGGAAATCCCCTATGCCCAGTTTCACCCTGCCCAAAACCGCTCCCCGGTTCCGGAAGACACTTGCGCTGGTTGCGGCGGTAACCGCCGCTCCCCTGGCCCTCGCCGGCTGCATGGCCAACTCAAAGACCCCGGGAGCAGCCGCCGGACCGATCCAGGTCACCAGCACCCAGACCGAATGCAAGGTCTCGGCCAACCAGGTCGCCAGCGGCAATCTGACGTTCGCCGTCAAGAACGAAGGCCCCCAGGCCGCCGACTTCTACCTTCTGGCCGAGGACGGACTCCGGGTCATCGGCGAAGTGGAGAATATCGGCCCCGGCCTGAGCCGCAATCTGGTGGTCACCGCGGCCGCCGGCAAGTACACCACGTCCTGCAAGCCCGGAATGCAGGGCGACGGCATTCGCGCCGGCTTCGACGTCACGGACTCCGGCAGCAGCCCCGCCGTCGACGCCAATGTTCAGGAGCTGCTGGACACCGGCACCCGCCAGTACTCCGCCTACGTCAAGGACCAGACCGACCAGCTGGTGGACGGGACGAAGGCGTTCGCCGCGGCTTACGCTGCTGGAGATGCCGCGAAGGCCCGCGGGCTCTATGCCGCCACCCGTATGCACTGGGAGCGCATCGAGCCGGTTGCCGAGTCGTTCGGGGATCTCGACCCCAAGCTCGATGCCCGCGAGGCCGACCTCGAACCCGGCCAGGAATGGACGGGCTGGCACCGGGCCGAGAAGGACCTGTTCCCGCCGGCCAGCTACACCCCGCAGACAAAGGCGGAGCGTGCCGCCATCGCCACGCAGCTCGTTGCCGACACCGAGGACCTGGCCAAGCGGACCCGCACCGTGGAGCTCACCGCGGACAAGATCGGGAACGGCGCCAAGGAGCTCCTGGACGAAGTAGCCACCGGCAAAGTCACCGGGGAGGAAGAAATCTGGTCCCACACCGATCTCTGGGACTTCCAGGCCAACGTTGACGGAGCAAGGATCGCCTTCGAAAGCCTGAAGCCCGTGCTGCAGCAGAAGGACCCGGCCCTGTCCGAGGCGCTCGAGGCCAAGTTCGCAGCCCTGCAGGCCGGGCTCAAGCAGCACTCCACCGGCGAAGGCTTCGCGTACTACAACGAGCTCAGCCAGACCGAAGTCCAGCAGCTCGCCGCCCTGGTCGATGCCCTGGGCGAACCGCTCGCCAAGCTCACGTCGGCAGTGGTCCTGTGAGCGGCTGCCCCTTCGGCGGCACCCCCGGCCAGACGCCCGACGGCGGCACCCCCGAATCAGCTAACGCACCGGAATCAGCCAAGGCAGCAGGAGCAGCGGCCACGCCAGCACCGCCGGCAGCCTCCGGTCCGGGAAAGGGCCGGCTGTCCCGCCGCGGGCTCCTGTCCCTCGCAGGTGCCGGCGGCGCGGGCGCCGTCGCCGGCCTGGCGGCGGGCTTCCTCAGCCACGACGCCGTGGCGGCAGCGGCCGCGCCGCTGGCAGCGCCCGGCGACATCATCCCGTTCCATGGTGACCGCCAGGCAGGCATCGTCACACCGGCCCAGGACCGCCTTCACATTGCAGCGTTCGACGTCGTCACGGAGGACCGCGCGGAGCTCATCCGGCTCCTGAAGGACTGGACCGCCGCCGCCGCGGCGATGACCGCGGGACGCAGCACCGGCAGCAGCGGCGCCGTCGACGGCCCCTATGACGCCCCGCCCGAGGACACGGGCGAGGCCCTGGACCTGGGGGCCGGCAAACTCACGCTTACCTTTGGGTTCGGCCCCGGCCTGTTCGAGAAGGACGGCAAGGCCCGCTTCGGACTCCAGGGGCGCCGCCCGGACGCACTGATCGACCTGCCGCACTTCCCCGGCGACGACCTGGAGCCCGGACGCACCGGCGGCGACATCGTGGTGCAGGCCTGCGCCGACGACCCCCAGGTGGCAGTCCATGCCATCCGGAACCTGGCCCGCATCGGATTCGGGCAAACGCGCGTGCGCTGGTCCCAACTGGGCTTCGGCCGGACATCTTCCACGTCACGGTCCCAGACCACCCCGCGGAACCTCTTCGGCTTCAAGGACGGCACCAACAACCTCAAAGCCGAGGACACCGCCTTGTTGGACGAGCACGTGTGGGCGGGCCGGGGAACGCGACCGGAAGAGGGCTGGATGGCCGGCGGCACGTACCTTGTGGCGCGCCGGATTCGGATGCACATCGAAATCTGGGACCGCACCTCGCTGCGCGAACAGGAGGCCCTGATCGGGCGCACCAAGGGCGCCGGGGCCCCGCTCTCCGGCGGCGAGGAATTCACCGCCCCCGACTTCGAGATCCAGGGGCGCAGCGGGGAACCACTGATCCCGCTGGACGCCCACGTCAGGCTCGCGCACTCGAGCCAGAGCGACGGCGTCAAGATGCTCCGGCGCGGCTACAACTACACCGACGGCTCGGACGGCCTGGGGCACCTCGACGCCGGACTGTTCTTCATCGCCTTCGTCACAGACCCGAGGACCCACTACGTGCCCATGCAGCTGGCCATGGCGAAGGAGGACACACTGGCCCTGGAATACCTCAAACACACCGGCTCGGGCCTGTTTGCGGTTCCCCCGGGAACCAGGGCGGGGGGCTTCATCGGCGAAGGGCTCTTCGCATGACGGCGGCCCTCACCGATGCCGGCAGTCCGCCCGGAACCGAGGGAACAGGCCAACCCACCGGCACGGAGCTTCCGGGACCCGGCATCGGCGGGCCGGTACGACCAACGGCCACGTCCACTCTGAAACTCGTGCTGCTGGGAGTGGGGTGCTCGGCGGCGTGGCTGGCGTCCGTACTGGTCGGCGGGTTCCTGGACCCCGGGCCGGAGATCCACCGGATTGCCCTCGCGGGCCACATCCTTGCCCTCGTGCTGTCCTTCGGAGCCATCTTGGTGCTCGACTGGGTGGGTTTGCTGTGGCTTCTGGGCCGCCGCGACGTCCACGACACCCGGCGGCTCGATTCCGCCGCGCAACCGCTGATCTGGGGCGGGCTGGCCATCCTGCTCATCTCCGGGGCATTGCTGCACCCCGATCTGTCCAGCCCTCCGACGCAGATCAAACTCGTCAGCATCCTGGTCCTCATGCTCAACGGGCTGGTCCTGACCAAAACCATGAAGCAACTGCACCAACTGCCGCCGGAAACCTTGTTCACGGCGGTGGCGGCCGGGCTGCGGGCGCGCTTGCTCGCGGCTTTGTGCATCTCTCAAACCTGCTGGTGGACGTCCGTGCTGGTAGGACTGCTCAACAGCACGCTGCGGCGCTGGACGGGAGCCTGACGCCGGCGAGTCCGTCGGCTACCGCGCGGGCGGGAACGTCCGGCTGTGGCGGTTCTCAGCCACAGGCGGATCGAATCTGGTGTCTTCCAGCGTCGCTCCGTCGTCGAGCCAGCGGCGGTTGGTGTAAAAACTGATGGCCCGATTGTTGCTTTTCTCCACCCACAGAAACGCCCGCTCATAGCCGAGTTCGATGAACTTTTGTTCTGCGGCCGCAAACAGGACGGAGCCTGCGCCCTGCGCCCAGCAGTCCGGATGCACATTGATCGCGTGGAGCTGACCGGTTCCCTGATCCGAGTCGCCGGCAGCAGGACCGAGGATGGCGAAGCCCACAACCTGGTTGCCGCTTTGGACGACGAGGTGGTGCGTCCCTTCCTTGGGCTCCAGGATGTTTCGGCGCCAGGCAGACGCCGCCCGCCCGACGTCGAGACCGTCAAGATACTCATCGGTCATGACTCCACGGTAAGTGGCCCRCCAAGCCGCAACATGGACCTCGGCCAGCCGTGCGGCGTCGTCTTCGGTCGCGGCCCTGACGCTGATGTCCGGAGTGGTCATGGTGGCGAATCTATCAAGTGAGGTCACCGATGCCGTGCGGCGCGCACCAGGCGGCGGGCGAAATGGCTGATGACGAGGACGCTGACCGCGGCAAGGAGCCACGTGCCTGCCGCCCCAAGGACCGGGCCGCTCGTGCAGGTGCTGACGGCGCCCGACTCCGCCGTGTAGTCGATGCACTCACCTGTCCGAGAGCCGATTAGAAAAGCGTCGACGGCGATCACCAGCAGAATGGCCACTGCCCAGGGCCACCACTTGGGCGGGCGCAGCTGAGGCGCTTCCTCCACGGCACACCCTCCGCATCTCGATTATTGAGCTACTCCGTTGAGCACTTGGCAGACATCACAGCACGAATCGGTTGCTCTGGCGAGACACATGCATCGCTCGCTGAATCTGGAATCAACTCGCGGGACGTTTAGGCCCGCGAAATGGCGCCAGCAGTTTGGTTTCGCCCATCGCGGGAAGAGGTGGCGCTGCGGGGATTTCGAGGAGCTCCAGCGTCCTCCCGGTAACATCCGGAATGCGTTGGAGAGCCGGATAGAAGTGTGGGTCGGTGATGTGTCCGTCAAACAAGACCGAGGTACCGCCGGCGTTCACCAGTACTTCTGTCATGCAGGCGCCGACGTCGGTGCGCGCCAAGCGGTTGGCCGGATGCAGGGATTCGCAAATTGCCTCCACTTCCGGATCCTGTTCGGTGCCGAAAACAAAGCATGCCGCAGCAATCCGGTCGTTCCTGATGACGAACATACTCCGGGACGGATCCAGTTCTTCCTGGATCATGGGTCTACATTCGGCGAGAAGGCTAGTGCGCACCCCGGTGGCGCCCATGACGCGTGAACAACTTCATACATTGTCGTCCACGCTTCCGTCAGTTGATCCAGCCTTAGCCGGTCACCGGTGCGGATGTCGTCGCGGCGGTTTTCGAGTGCCCATCGGCGCACCCCAATGCTTGAGGTGTCGATCCGCTCAGGCGGGCACACTTGGTAGCGCACGGCGCCGAGTGACGTGTAGAACTCGTGGGTAGGCGTGCCCGGATGGGCTTTGACCAACAGCGGCATCGAACGACGAGTTTTGATGGAGTTCACCAGAGCCGACCCGATGCCGTGCCGGCGGAATGGCTCAGTGATGAACACGAGCACAGGGTCCCGAGTCGGGTGGATTCGGTTGGTGGCCGAGCCAACGATTCCCGCTGGCTCTCCGTTATTCTTGGCCACCAGCGATGATCCTCCGACACGCCATTCGCCGGCCCGGGCCCATGGCGCGTCGGCTGCGAAGCGCTCCGCGTCAGCGACCGTCGCAGGATCGATCACCAGATTGTTTCCTCGTCCGGCCAGCATCTTGGCAGCCTAGTAGCTTGAAGTTGCGGCTTCCGGGCGGGACATTACATGGAACCCATGACGCCGGTCAGACGGTTCGGTGCTGAAAATCGTACAGGAGAGGTCGTTTGCGAATGGTTCAGCCGACGCCGACGTTGCAAGGGTCTGCGCAGATGCGCCCAACGCGGTGATCACACCGCTTTGGCACTAGTATTTTCGGCGTTCCCGGTAGTGGTTGAGGACCCTAAGGAATTCATCGGCTGACAGCCCTTCTAGGGTTAATCCAAATACGCCCCCGCGTCCTACGAAGAGCTTCGCGACGAGTTCCGGGTCGGATGGCGATTCGGCGAGGAGCCAGCGGGCGAAATTTGGCGTGAGGTGTTGGAGATGCCTGCACCGTTCATGCATCTCGTCCCCAGCGCTGTAGCCGGTGCCGATCACCAGACTATGCTGCCGACTGCGCTGGATCGTGCGGAGTGCCTCTCCTACGAGCAGGACATCCTCGACCGCCGGCAGCGAATACTTCTCCGCGGCCAAATCTGTAAGGCCGACGGATTCGGTCAGTCCAAATGCCCCGTATGCGTCCAGAATAATGTCATAGTTTTCGGGCCTGAACACGATGAAATCGCGGATAAAGCGCTCGCCTGAAAACGTGGTCCGGAAGAGGCGCACAAAACCCTCGGTGGCCCCGTGCCGATATGTGGGGCTTGGGTTCGGCTTGCCGTCGTGCCGGCTAATCCTCATCGCGGCGGCGAATGGCCCGTCGGACTGCAAGTCCTGGTCGAAGACCCAAAGCGTTTCCGTTGAAAAATTGCCGAAAAATTTGAGGCCCTCTGCTATTTGTGCGCGCTCATGGGCGCGCTCAAAGTCCCTTATCCTCGCTGTGGACAGCGCGGCTTCGCGGCGGCGCTCTTCCGTGAATCCGAGAGCCAAAAGTCTTTCCTGGGGAATAGCGGCCGACCGCTCGGCCGCCAGTCGGTCCGCGACCTCCGTTTTCAGCCGGTGGTCCTCCCACGCGCGTTCAGCCAATTCCGCAAGGATCCGGGTCCGCTCTCCATTTAGCTCCTCCATGGACCTGATCCTAAAGGCCCTTTCCTCCGAAATGGCCGACAGCCGTCCTTTGGCGGCGTCGACAATCTCGAGTTTGCACGCAAATGGCAGCACACGCGGCATTGCCACCGTCCCGCTTGAGGAACCCAATCCCGGGCTTTTTGAGGCCGTGCCGAGCGCGGTACTCTGCACTTACACCTCTGTTTGCCTCCCCCGGCCATGACGAGCCGCATCGACCTCCGCGGCCCGGAAGAGTCCAGCAGAATCGTTTCTTGGAAGGTCCACGCCATGTCAGATTCCGATCTTTCAGCCCTCCGGGAGCGGGCTGCCCACGGCGACAACGACGCAATCGGAGAACTCATCGAGCTTGCCGCGGAGCGGGAAGACTTCGAAGAGTTACGGCGTCTTGCCGACAGCGGAAGCAGGGACGCTGAGGATCAGCTTGTTGAACTTGCAGCAGAGAAGGAAGACTTCGAAGAGCTTCGGCGTCTGGCATCCGCCGGCAATACGGACGCGGCCGAAGTGCTGGCCGAACTCACTGAGTAAGCACTCCCGTGCAACGGCAGGATCTCCACGGCCGAACGTGACTACGTCAATAATCGCTGGAGCATCTATGCTGCGCTGAGTCGCAAACGCGGCATCGACACTGGGGGTTTGAAATTGGATCTTGGCTTGCTCGTTGCGGTTCTTTACTGGGCCTTTCCCGTGGCGGCGGTATTCGTTCTGGCGCGAACCGTGTTCCGGCTGAACACTTTCCTGAAGTTGCGGATCGCGCAGCTTCGCGCGGAGGCCGCGGTTGCTGAAGCAGCCGAACTCCCGCACTAACCAGTTCGCCGGCTGGATCGCATATCGGTGGATAGCTCAGGTCCGTCATCCATCGGCTTTTACGAGGCTCTTGGGTTCACAGCCGATCGCGTTGGCGACTTTCCCGACTACCCGGGTTTCACCCTTGACCATCGGGTCGGACAGAGCGTGCGATAGATTGCACTCATCCCGGCGACGACGCGGGCAATGGAGGGGGACCATTGAAAGCATCAAAAGAGAAGCAGCACCCGACGCAGGCTGGCCGTCCGGACTCCGCCCGTCGAGACAGAACGCACCGCTCGGCGTCGGGCCGTCCCGTGGCCGTAGCCGTATGGGCCGGTGCAGCCGGCACCCTGTGCTGGCTGCTGGCCAGCGGAGAAACCCGGGCCGCGGTGGACGCCGCACCCTGGCTGGTGCTGGTGTCCTGGTTCGTCTACGTAGCCCAGTGGCTGCCATGCCTGCGCGTCGATGGCGACGGCTTTGCGCTGATCAACGGCCTCCGCGACCACCGGATACCTTTCGATACGGTCCAGGACGTCGAGGTCCGCTATGCCGTAGCAGTCCGGGCCGCCGGCAAGAAGTATGTGAGCTGGGGCGCTCCTACCCCGCCGGGCTCGTTCGAATCCGGATTCGAACATGTCAGCGATCTAAAGAGCCGGCCGCACAGCATTCTCCCAAGCAATGAACGACTCAACCAGCCCGCGGTGACCACCGGACGTGACGAGATCGCCCAGGCGTGGCAGGACGCCCGCGCCGCCGGGCTCCGCTCCTCCGACGGCACAGTAACCACAACATGGAACCGCCCGATGATCGCCCTCGGCGTCGCGGCGCTCCTCTGGGTGATCGCGGCCCAGCTGTTCTAGACCGAGCGGTACCGGAGTGAGCCGGGAATCTCGCCCCGGGCCCCCAGGCCTTCCCCGTAGGCGAACCGTGCCCACAGCGCCCGCATCGCCCGGCCGTGCGCATTGATCTCGTCCCAGGTGGCGCCCGCCAGCAGGCCGGCACCCTCCCATGTCCGTTGGTGGCCGAACAACAGCGGCAGATCAACCGTGTGCGCGGCGCCGTAGAGATTTCCCGGTGCGCGCCAGGACAGCACGTAGCTGTGGGCCCGCCCTCCCGCGCGCACATGCCGCCTGGCAAACTGCCTGGCTGCCTTGCCGTACACGAGTTCCGTGACCACCCAGGTGACTGTCTTGAGTACTGCGCTGCCGACCACGGGAATCCTCGCCACTCGGCTCAGGTACGGGCTTCGCGGCAGAAACAGCCGGGCTTCTTCGGCTGTGTGGCCGATCAGGATGTCGATCCCCGGCGCAGCCGCATTCCAGGCCCCGTCGAGCTCGGATTCCTCGGGCAGGGGTGAATGCCCGTACTGGATCCCGAACGGCATGGCAGCCATCAGCCCGAACTTCCTCGCCGCCCGCGCAACATCTTCTTCGCGGGCGACGACGTCCATCGCCGGAGTAGTGGCGGTGACCGCTTCCGCGGCGACACCCATGGCGGCGTTCATCTTTTCCCGTCCCCGGGTAATACCCAGCGGGGCACTTTGAATGATGGCCCGCTGGAACAGCGACGCCGCGCCCGGCGTCGCCATGAGGTGAGCGACGGCGTCGCCCCCGGCGGATTGCCCGAACGCGGTGACCCTGCCCGGATCGCCGCCGAACGATGCGATGTTGCGCTGCACCCACTGGAACGCCTCGATCTGATCCAGCAGGCCCAAATTGGCGGGCCGGCCGGTGCTGGTGGACAAATATCCGAAGAGGCCCAGCCGGTAGGTCACCGAGACGACGATCACCCGGGTTTCGGCAACCAGCGCCGAAGGGTCGAAGATCGCCAGATCCCCCGATCCGGACGTGTAGGAGCCGCCATGCAGCCACACCATCACCGGCAGCCGCTCATCGTCGTCGAGATCGGCGGGCACGGTGATGGACAGCCGTTGGCAATCCTCGCTGCCTGGAAGTTCGCCGTAGCGGGTGCCGAGCACGTCGTCCAGGAAGGGCACCGGGGCCTGCGGGCACGCCGGGGACAGGGATGTCGCCTCGAGCATCTCGGACCAGTCAGTTGCCGGCGCAGGCGGCTGAAACCGATCGGCTGTGGCGTAGGGAATGCCGGTGGCACGCACGACGGCGCCGTCGCGCCATCCGGTGACCGGGCCACACGGCGGGTCGAAGGCAAGGCTCACAGTCATACCGGTTTAGCTGTTCTTCAGCAGGGCAACATCGGAGACAAGTTCAATGTGCTCGAGCATCGCCGCCGCCGCCGCCGCCGAATCCCGGGACCTGATCGCGTCGGCGATCTTGCGGTGGGAGGCGAGCGACTGCTCGGGCCGGCCGGGCTGTGCGAGGGATTCGAGGCGCGTTTCCAGGACCATTCCGGCAATGAAGGTCATCAGCTGGGCCAAGACCGCCGAGTGGGCCGCGCCAGTTACAGCCTGGTGGAACAGCTCGTCGCCACGCGCACCCCGGCCGCCCGAAGTGACTTCTGCCGTCATGGCTTCTAGGGCGTGATCGATGGCGTTCATGTCCTGCTCGGTGCGCCTGGCCGCGGCCAGCTCGGCAAGTTTGACCTCCAGCGTGCTCCGCGCTTCAACGATCTCGGGTAGACGGCTGCGGTGCTCGCGGAGGCCTTTGATCACGGAGGGAACGTTGGGCCGGTAGACCAGCACCGCTCCGGTGCCGTGCTGGACGTCGATCACGCCGAGCACTTCGAGAGCCACCAGGGCCTGCGCCAGGGTTGCCCGCGAAACCCCCAGCCGCTCGGCAAGCTCCCGCTCAGCCGGCAGCGTGTCGCCGGGACCCAGCTCGGCGGACTCGATGAAGTCCATGATCTGCTCCACCAGCTGCTCATAGAGCCGGGGCCGCGAAACGCGGGAAATCTGATGCGTTGCCGCCTGCTTTGCCATGCTCGTCCTTCCAGCCTGTTCTGACCCTAAGACTACCGGAGAACTATTGACAAAGACACCTAGTGTCTAGGAGGCTAGGCCACTAAGCCAGTCAGTGAACCACTTCGATCCGGAGGAACAACGATGTCCGCTCCCGTCCTGTCCATCATCATCCTGGCGCTGATGTTCCTTCTGGCCACGGTGCTGCCGCTCAACATGGGTGCCTTGGCCTTTGTGGGTGCCTTCCTGCTGGGCTCCGTGGTGCTGGGGATGTCCACCAACGACATCCTGGCCAACTTCCCCGGCGGCCTGTTCCTGACCATCGTCGGGGTCACCTACCTGTTCGCCATCGCGCAGAACAACGGCACCATCGACCTGCTGGTGCGGGGCGCCGTTCGGCTGGTCGGCAGCAAGGTGGCCCTGATCCCGTGGGTCATGTTCGCCATCACCGCGGTGATTACCGCCGTCGGCGCCCTCTCCCCGGCCGCCGTGGCCATCATCGCGCCGATCGCCCTGAGCTTCGCCGCCAAGCATAAAATCAATCCGCTCATGATGGGCATGATGGTGGTCCACGGCGCGCAGGCCGGCGGCTTCTCCCCCATCGCCGTCTATGGCGTCACCGTCAACAGCATCATTGCCAAGACGGAGCTGGATGCAAATCCCATGGCAATCTTCCTGGCCAGTTTCCTCTTCAACCTGGGCATCGCGCTGGTGCTGTTTGTCGTCCTCGGCGGCGGCAAACTGCTGTCCACCCCGGGCGGGCGATTGGTGGAGCAGGCCGCAGAAAAGCGCATGTCCGTCAGCGTCGGTGCCCGGGCGGCCGGCGTCACGCTGCAGGGCTCCGGCTCCGACATCTCCGCCGCCGGCGTCTCGGCCAAAGGCACCTCGGGCGGCTCCGGTGCATCCCCGGCGGCCGGTCCCGCCGGGGCCGGCGCGCATCCGGCCAACGGCGCACGTGCGTCCCTGCCCCAGCTCATCACCATCCTGGGTCTGGTCGCCCTGGCTGTCATCTCGCTCGGATTCAAAGTGGATGTCGGCTTCGTTTCGATCACCATCGCAATCGTCCTCGCCCTCGTGTCCCCCGCAGCGCAGAAGGGCGCCGTCAACAAGATCAGCTGGTCCACCGTCCTGCTCATCTGCGGCATGCTCACCTTCGTGGGCGTCCTCGAAGAGGCCGGCACCATCGCATTCGTATCCGGCGGGGTGGCGGACCTTGGCATGCCCCTGCTCGCCGCCCTGCTGATCTGCTACATCGGCGCCATCGTCTCGGCCTTCGCCTCCTCCACCGCCATCCTCGCGGCCCTCATTCCACTGGCGGTGCCGTTCCTGGCCACCGGCGAGGTCGGCGCAGTCGGCGTGATCGCCGCCCTGGCCGTGGCCTCCACGATCGTGGATGTGTCCCCGTTCTCCACCAACGGCGCCCTGGTCCTGGCCAACGCGCCGGAGGACGTGGACAAGGACAGGTTCTACAAGGAGATCCTGGCGTACAGCGGCATTGTGGTCGCCGTCGGGCCGGCCATCGCCTGGCTGGTCATGGTGGTCCCCGGCTGGATGTGACCGCTGGATGTAGCCGGCAATCCAACCAGCGCTCAAGCACACCGCACGCACCCGCAATGACCGACCAGAGAAGGAACACGCCAATGAGCACCGAACCCACGCCCGACGCCGAAGGCCCCCTGACCGGCTATCTCGTGGTGGACCTGAGCCGAGCCCTCGCCGGCCCGCATGCCGGGATGATGCTGGCTGACCTCGGCGCGCGGGTGATCAAGGTGGAGAACCCCGGCACCGGGGACGACACCCGCGGCTGGGGCCCGCCGTTCGTGGGCCCGGAGGATGATCCGCAGGCCACGTACTTCCTGTCCTGCAACCGGAATAAGGAATCCATTGCCTTGGACTTGAAGAGCGACGACGGGCGGGCAGTGCTGCGTGAGCTGGTGGGGCGCGCCGATGTGGTCATCGAGAACTTCCGTCCCGGCGTCCTGGACCGGCTCGGGTTCTCGGCAGCGGAGATGCATGCCCTGAATCCGGCCCTGGTGGTCCTCTCCATCACGGGATTCGGGCACGACGGGCCCGAATCCCGGCGCAGCGGCTACGACCAGATCCTCCAGGGCGAGGCCGGGCTGATGTCCCTGACCGGGTCCGGGCCGGACGATCCGCAACGCGTCGGGGTCCCCATCGCCGACCTCCTCGCCGGCATGTACGGGGCGTTCGGCACCCTGGCCGCGCTGCTGCAGCGGGAGCGCACCGGCCAGGGCCAGATCGTCCGCACCTCCCTGCTCGCGGCGCTGATCGGAGTCCACGCCTTCCAGGGCACCCGGGCAACCGTTGCGGGGGAAATCCCGAAGGCCCAGGGCAACCACCACCCCTCGATTGCCCCGTACGGCCTGTTCCACTGCCGGCAGGGCCGGGTACAGATCAGCGTGGGAAGCGAAAAGCTCTGGAGCACGTTCGCCTCGACATTCGGCATCGACGCCGCGCGGCCGGAGTTCGCCACCAACGCGGACCGCGTGCGCAACCGCGAGAAAGTCATCGAGGAAGTGGAGCGGGTGTTCTCCGATTTCGAGGCTGAGCCGCTGCTCACCAAACTTAACGACGCCGGCATCCCGGCCGGCAAGGTCAGAACCTTGGACGAAGTCTACGAATGGGACCAGGTCCACTCGCAGGGCCTGGTGATCGATGTCGACCACAAAATCCTCGGTACCGTGAGCCTGCCGGGCCCGCCGCTGCGGTTCTTCAGCCCCGCCGGCACCGCAGAAACCACGCTGAAGACCCACACCGCACCGCCGCTGCTGGACCAGGAAGGGGAGCAGATCAGGCGGTGGCTCGGGCTGACAGCCGCCCCCGGAGCCGGCACGGGCACAGGAGCCCGCACGGCCACGGGATCCGGCACAGCCACAGGTGCAGGCCAGGAAGGCCACCCGGCATGCTGACCCAGCAGAAAGTCCGGCATCTGGACGCCGCCGAACTCATCGCCGCGGTGCTCGACCCCGGCTCCTACCGGAGCTGGGACGCGCCCATCGTGGACCCCGATCCCGGCCCCGAGTACCGGCAGGAACTGGCCGCCGCCCGGGCAAAGACCGGCGTGGACGAATCCGTCCTCACAGGCGTTGGCCTCATCCGCGGCCGCCGGGTCGCCGTCATCATCAGCGAGTTCCGGTTCCTCGCCGGCTCCATCGGCCAGGCCGCGGCCGAACGGATCGTCAACGCCGTCGAACGGGCCACCCACGAAGGACTGCCCCTCCTCGCCGGCCCTGCCTCGGGCGGCACCCGCATGCAGGAAGGAACCATCGCGTTCCTCTCCATGGTCAAGATCGGCGCCGCCGTCCGCACCCACCGGCAGTCCGGGCTGCCCTACCTGGTCTACCTGCGGCATCCCACCACGGGTGGCGTCATGGCCTCCTGGGGATCCCTCGGCCACATCACCGCCGCCGAGCCCGGAGCCCTGCTCGGCTTCCTCGGACCCCGGGTCTACGAGGCCCTCCACGGCACCCCGTTCCCGGAAAACGTCCAGACCGCCGAGAACCTCTTCGACAAAGGACTGATTGACGCGGTGGTCCCGCCCCGGCAACTGTCCGACGTCGTCGACCGTGCCTTGAGCATCCTGGTCACCGGCCCCCACGCACCGATCTCCGCGCCCGCGACCCTGTCCGTGGAGCCGTCCGGCGCCGGCGCCTGGGAGTCGATCGGCATCTCCCGCGATCCCCGCCGCCCGGATGTGCGGCAACTGCTGGCGTATGGCGCCCGGGACGTGCTCCCGCTCAACGGCACCGGACAGGGCGAAAAGGACCCCGGCCTCCAGCTGGCCCTGGCCCGATTCGGCCAGCAATCCTGCGTAGTCATCGGCCACACCCGGCCCAGGCCCTCCCGCACGGCGGCATCGGGACAGTCGGCGATGGGGCCGGCGTCCCTCCGGGAGGCCCGGCGCGGCATGCGCCTGGCCGAGGAACTCCGGCTGCCGCTGCTCACCATCATCGACACCGCCGGCGCCGCCCTGTCCCAAGAGGCCGAGGAAGGCGGCCTGGCCGGCGAGATCGCCCGCTCCCTCCACGACCTGATCGGCCTCAACGCGCCCACGGTGTCCGTGCTGCTCGGACAGGGAGCCGGCGGCGGGGCACTGGCCCTCCTGCCCGCGGACCGCACCATCGCGGCCCAGCACGCCTGGCTCTCCCCGCTCCCGCCCGAAGGCGCCAGCGCCATTGTCCACCGGAACACGGATTTCGCCCCGGGCATGTCTGAGGCCCAGGGCGTCAACGTCGCATCCCTCCACGCCAACGGACTCGTGGAGCACATCGTGGATGAACGCCCCGATGCCGCCGACGAGGCGCAGGCCTTCTGCCGGCGCCTCGGCCGGGCCATCGAATACGAACTCGCCACGCTCGCCAGCGCCGGAGTCAACGAACTCCTCCCCCGGCGCCTGGCGAAGTACCGCAACCTGGGCAGCGTCCTTGGCGCCGCTGCCGGAACGCCGTCGTCCGGTTGAGGGCCGGCCCTAAAGCCGGCTCAGAGCAGGCTCGAAAACTCCGCGTAGCGCAGCGGGGCGTAGCGCCCGTAGGCGGCGATCACCGCGGCCTCCACAGCGTCGACGTCGAGGCCCGGCACGAGGTCATCGGCCGCGCCCGCCGTCGCCGGGTCCCATTCCAGGCCGAGGGCGGCGTAACTCGCCTCCAGGACCGCGCGGATCGGGGCGGAGTCCGCCACCACGATCACGGAGCTGAAAAGCCAGCCGCCGGCGACCACCCGCTGGGCGGTGCCGACCAGTTTGATCCGGCGCTCCGGAGACTCCGGGTCGCTGCCGTGCACGCTGAACTCGCCGGGGCAATACTCCCCGGGGATCTCGCCGACGCCGGCGTGCACGCCCGCGTCGCGCAGTGCCTGTGCGAGAAGTTCGCCAAAGCGCGAAAACCGTCCCTTGGCCCCGGCAATCGCGTCCGCATCGGGCTCYAGGTGATCGATGACGAGCGTCCGCTCGTGGTACGCCGCCGCGCGGCCCCCGGCCTTCCGGACCAGCGGTTCGAAGCCGAGCTGCCTGCAGGCCGCGGCGGCGGCCTCGAACCCGGGCAGGTGCGTGTCGCGCTGCCCGAAAGCGACCGTGGGAACCGGACGGTACAGCCGCAGGGTGGGGCCTAACGCGCTTGTCTTAACCTTCTGGAGGAGCCCGAGGGCGAAGTCGAGATCGGCGGCGGCACCGAGTGATTCGTGCTGCCGCACCACCGTCAATGTCCGGGGCCCGGCTGGCGCCTGCGGCATGTTGTTATGCTCCCTTATGGTCATTCTGCAATTCCTCGTCGTAGCCGCCGCGTTCGCCATCATCGACGCCATCTGGCTCAAGACGATGAACCCGTTCTACCGCCGCCAGATTGGTGAGCTGATGGCCGACAGGCCCAATCTAGGGTACGCGGTGGCGTTCTACGTGATCTACATTGCCGGGATTGTGTTCTTTGCCCTGCGGCCAGCGCTCGACGGCGGCAGCTGGCTTAGCGCCGTGGGCTACGGCGCCGCCTTGGGCGCGTTTGCCTACGCCACCTACGACCTCACCAATGCCGCCACCCTCAAGACCTGGCCGTGGCAGCTGGTTGTGGTCGACATCCTCTGGGGCGCCGCGCTGACGGCACTGGCCACGCTGGCCGGCTGGCTCGTCTTCCGCACGAACTAGGACCGTCCGCCCGAGCTAGGACTTGCGCAGCGTCAGGATCTGTTCGGCGCGCCCGAACGGGCCCGTGAGGTCATGCAGCACCGTGGAGGTCAGCCCGATCCCGTCCGTGCCGAATGAAACCTCGTTATCCAGCCCCAGCCACTCCCCCTCCGGCTGGCGGTACATGTGGATCTGCAGGTCCAGGTTGGGGAAGGCATAGCTGCCCTTGCCCGGCGGGACCCGCGCGGCGATTCCGTTGGCCGTGTCCACCAGGCCGACCAGCCGGGCGAGGTCGCCGCTGTCTGCCCGGTCAGTCAGCGGATAGTCGGTGCGGAGCCAGACCGTCCCCGAGCCCGCCCGGTGGCCCTCGGCGATCCGCATGTGCAGTGAGGCAATGTAACCGCCGGGCCAGATACTTGCGGCGTCGTACGGTTCGCAGTCCTCCGGCGCGGGGATCCGGGGATCCTCGAAAGCCGCGATGGCGGACGTGTCCGAGGTGATCATCCGCCAGGCCGTGGCGCGGATCGCCGTGCGGCCGCCGGCTACGAGCTCGGCCTGCACCAGCTCGATGGTCCGGCCAGGGCGCAGGGTGGAGGTCACGACCTCGAACTCGCCGCCCGGGATCAGCCCGAGGATTTCATAGCTGAGCCGCGCCATCCGCATGTCCTCGCGGGGCTCATGCCGGGCCAGGCAATCGGCCATGATGCCGGATGCAGGGGCCATGTGCTGCTCATGTTCGTTCCAGGCGCCCTGGGCTTGGATAGTGGAGCGGAATCGCCCTTCCCCCAGAACCTCATAGTAGAAATCGCCCTCGGCAAGTTCCGGTAGTGCAGCAGTCAACGTCCGCCCTTTCGCGTGGCTGGTGATTCCAGAACACACTATCCCGTCGCGCCGGCGGCACCCTGCCACACCACCGCGCCCGCGGTCCCGCCCCTACCGGCGCCAACTGCCCTTTCACAGCTCCCGCTATACAAGGGCTCATGGCCGGCATAAGTCCGGTGCCTAGAAATAGTGCATGACTCCTGACAAGACCAAACACCGTAAGGGCGGCCGCGTGCGGCGCGCCGTGCTGGCCGGAGCCCTGGCCCTGACTCTTTCCGCGGGCGGCGCCACAGCGTGGGCGCTGGACCGCTTCGTCTTCGAGCACGTCGAAATCTCCGACGTCGCAGCCTACGAGGCGAGCCAGGGCGTGACGTCCGGCGCTGCGGACACAGCAAACACAGCAAACACAGCCGCCGAAACCACGGACACTTCGTACTCATCGGCCGACTCAAGCATCAACATCTCCACCGTCGTGACCGGCAGCGGTGACAGCACCGTGACCTACTACGTGGCCGACGTCGTCCTGAGCGACGCCACCGTCCTGCAGTCCGCGTTTGCCAACAACAGCTTCGGCGAGAACATCACGGAGACCACCTCGGACACCGCGGCCGACCACAACGCCGTCTTCGCCATCAACGGCGATTACTACGGCTTCCGGGACACCGGAATCGTCATCCGCAACGGCGTCGTCTACCGCGACGAGGGCGCCCGTCAGGGCCTGGCCTTCTACCGGGACGGCACCGTCAAGGTCTACGACGAAACCAGCACCACGGCCGCCCAGCTCGTGGCCGACGGCGTCTGGAACACGCTGTCTTTCGGACCGGCCGTCCTTGAGGACGGCCAGGTGGTGGACGGCATCGAGGACGTGGAGGTGGATACGAACGTCGGCAACCACTCCATCCAAGGCGAACAGCCCCGAACAGCCGTGGGAATCATCGGCACCAACCACCTCGTCTTCGTCGTGGTGGACGGGCGCAGCCCGGGCTACAGCGCCGGCGTCACCATGACCGGACTCGCAGGAATCATGCAGGACCTCGGCGCCACCACGGCATACAACCTGGACGGAGGCGGTTCCTCCACCATGTATTTCAACGGCCAGCTCGTCAACAACCCGCTGGGCCAGGGCACGGAACGCGGCACTTCCGACATCCTCTACATCGGGCAGTGAGCCGGGGCCATGATCATCCTGATCCCCGCCTACGAGCCGGACCAGCAACTGCTCCGCCTGATCCACTCGATCCTTACCGCGGCTCCGCAGCTCACCATTGTGGTGGTCGATGACGGCAGCGGCCCGGACTACCAGCCGGTGTTCGACGGCGCAACCGGGCTCGGGTGCACGGTCATCGGCTATGCCGGAAACCGGGGCAAGGGCCATGCGCTGAAGGCGGGATTCGACTTCATCGCGGACCGCTTCCCGGGCCGCGACGTGGTCTGCGCCGACAGCGACGGCCAACACCGCGTTGAAGACATTCTCAGGGTCGCCGAACAGCTGCCTGCGGCGCCGGACGCGATGGTCCTCGGCACCCGTAACTTCAGCGGCAACGTCCCTGCCCGCAGCAAGTTGGGTAACACCGCCACCCGCTGGCTGTTCCGGCTGGCCACCGGGGAACACCTTTCCGACACCCAGACCGGGCTCCGGGGATACCCGGCGGCGATGCTCGCGTGGCTCAGGGGCGTCCCCGGCGAGCGCTACGAGTACGAACTCAACCTCCTGCTCGAGGCCAAGCAGGCCGGCTACCAGATCCGGACGGTCAGGATCGCTACCGTCTATCTTGATCACAACTCGGGCTCGCACTTCCAACCCCTGGCGGACTCGGTTCGGATTTACGCACCCCTGCTGAAGTTCCTGGCTTCTTCCCTGGCCGCGTTCATCATCGACACCGCCGCGTTCCTTGTCCTCAACGCGGTCACCGATTCGGTCCTGTTCGCCGTCGTCGGCGCCCGGGGCATGAGCTCGGCGGCGAACTTCCTCGTCAACCGGCACCTGGTGTTCCGCCATGGCCGCGAGCGCCCGGCCGCGCGGACCGGTGCCCGGTACTTCGCCTTGGTCCTCACCCTCCTGGCCGCCAACCTGGCCCTGATGTCGGCACTGGACCAGTTGGCCGTCGCGGCGGTTCCGGCGAAGCTCCTGGTGGAGGCTGCGCTGCTCGCGGTCAGCTGTTGCGTGCAGCAGCGGTTCCTGTTCGCCCGGGAACAGCCGGCCGCAGACCGGACCAAAGATCTGGCCGCCAGCCATGCGGGAGCAGTAGACCCGACGCATATACCCGCCATGGTCCCGGCACAGTTCCCGCACAGCCTCAGCGGGAATCGTGGACATCAATCCACCCACCGATTCCGGAGCCTTCCATGACACCCCTTATTCTCATCGCCGCCGATCTGGCCGCCATCAGCATCCTGACCTTCGCCCTGTACCTGCGCCGGCACCGCCGCCGCGACCTCGTGGTGTCCTACCTCGGCATGAACGTGGGTGTGATGGCCGTGGCCGCCGCCCTCTCCGGCTCGGCCGCCGGGATCGGGCTCGGTCTCGGTCTCTTCGGCGTCCTCTCCATCATCCGCCTCCGTTCCACCGAACTGGCCCAGCACGAAGTGGCCTACTACTTCTCAGCCCTGGCCCTCGGACTCATCTCGGGCCTGGCGATCGAGCCGTTGTGGATGCCGCTGTCCCTGATGGCTATGATCCTGCTGGTGATGTTCGTGGGAGACCACCCCCGCGTCCTGCCGGCCTACCGCCACCAGACGGTGGTCCTGGACCGGGCGATCGCCATCGAGGGGGAACTCTTCGCCCGCCTCGAGGAGGTCCTGCACGGCACAGTCCACTCCGCCACCGTGCAGGAACTTGATCTGGTCAACGACAAGACGATCGTCGACGTCCGCTACGCGTATCTCCCCGGCGGCGCACCCCGCAGCATCGTGCCCAGCGCAGCGGCAGGCCCTGGGACCCGCGAGGAGCTGCCGCGGCACCAGCTTGCTCCCACCACGGCCGGTACGGCATGAGCGCCGGCATTGCCGGCAACCTCCGGCACCTGCCCGCAATCGGGCTGGAGGAACTGAACGCCGCCGCGGCGCTGCAGACCAGGGTAGACCGCAAATACGTCATCCCGGCCCAACAGGGCAAGCAACTGCTGGCGGCCTTCGACGCTGACCTCAGAATCCTGGAGATGGACGGAAAACGGACGTTTGACTACGACTCCGTCTACTTCGACACCCCACACCTGGACAGCTACATGCTGGCGGCCAGGGGCCGGCGCCGGCGCTTCAAGATCCGCACCCGGACCTACGTGGACAGCGCCGCCAGCTTCCTGGAAGTGAAAACGGAAGGCAGCCGCGAAGCCACCGTCAAGGACCGCATCCCATATGACGTGAGGGACCGCAGCCGGATCACGGCCGAGGGACTCGAATACGTCAACGACACGCTCGCGGCAACCATCGGCGATGTCCCGTCCGGACCGCTGGAACCAGTACTGGAAACCCGCTACCGGCGCACCACGCTGTTCCTGCCCGGATCGGACAGCCGGGCCACTCTCGACGAGGCGGTCACCTGGCACCGCCCGGGCGGGCGCTCCTGGCTCCTCGCCGGCTCGCTCGTGCTGGAGACCAAGTCCGGCTCCACGGCTGGTCCGCTGGACCGCCATCTTTGGGCCAGTGGCATCAGGCCCAGCCGCATCTCCAAGTTCGCCACCGGCATGGCCGCGCTGCGCCCCGAACTGCCGGCCAACCGCTGGCACAGAACACTGCGACGCAGCCTCCTCCTCACTCCGGCAGCGGCCGCCTGACTTCCACGTCCACGCCGAACTTTCCGCCTCACCCCAACCTCCCCGCCACTTCCCCCGCACTTCAGCAGACAAGGCCCCACCATGAACACGTTCCGCAACTACATTTCCGTCGCAGCCCTGGCACTCGCCCTCTCGCTTACTGGTTGCTCGGTGGCCGGCACGGCTTCCTCCACCGGCCGGGCCGGCACAACAGTGCCGGGCACCCAGTCCGCCGTCACGCTCGCCTCCATGGAGGAGGACACGCACTTTGATTCCGATGACCTCACCTGGGACCCTGCCAAGGAAGTGGCCGTGACACTTGCCGACGGCGCCACCACCGTGGCCGCCGGATCGACGTCGGATGCCGTCAAGGCCGCCGGCAACACGGTGACCATCAGCGCAGCCGGCACCTACCGGCTCTCCGGCAGCCTGTCCGACGGCCAGGTGGTCATCGCAGCCGGCGAAGAGGACGTTGTGCGCATCATCCTGGACGGGGCGACCATCAGCAGTTCCACTGGCTCTCCGCTCGTTGTCCAGAGCGCCAACGAGGCCATCGTCTACCTCGAGGACGGAAGCACTAACGCCATAGAAGACGCCGCCGGCTATGCGGATCAGGGAACGGACGCCCCCAACGCCGCTCTCTATTCGATGGCCGACCTGACCATCGCCGGCAACGGATTATTGACGGTGAACGGCAGGTACAACGACGGCATCGTCTCCAAGGACGGCCTGGTTCTCGCCGCAGGCAACGTCAGTGTGGATGCCGCGGACGATGGCATCAAGGGCAAGGACTACACGGTATTGCTGGACGGCGCGTACACCGTTACCGCCGGCGGCGACGGTGTGAAGGCGGACAACGACGCGGACGAGGGGCGCGGCTGGCTGCTGGTCAGCGGCGGAGCGCTGACGGTGAAGGCAGGCGACGACGGCGTTAAGGCCTTCAGCCAGCTGACAGTCACCGGCGGCACCGTCACGGTGGCAGAATCCGAAGAGGGCCTCGAAGCCGCCCACATCGCCGTCAGCGGCGGCACGGTGAACGTCACCGCCAACGACGACGGAGTGAACGCCGCCGGCGGCAGCTCCAGCACCGCCCAGGGCGGCGGCCAAGGCGGCGGCCAAGGCGGCGGGATGGGCGGGGGTGACAGCGTCGGCGACTACTCCGTGGACATCAGCGGCGGCGAGGTCACCATCAACTCCGAGGGCGACGGGCTGGACTCCAATGGCAACGCCAGCATCAGCGGCGGCACGGTGGTCGTTAACGGGCCAAGCAACGACGGCAACGGCGCGCTGGACGTCAACGGTGAACTCGCCGTCAGCGGCGGCACCGTCGCGGCGGCCGGAAGCGCCGGCATGGCGGTAACCCCGGGAACGTCCTCGACGCAGTCCGGGGCCCAGGTCACCCTGGCCACGGCGGTACCGGCCGGGACAACCATCCAGCTGGCCGATTCCAGCGGCCAGGCAGTGGCAACCTTCGTGACCTCGAAGCAGACGGCTTCCCTCGTGTTTTCCTCCGCCGCGATAACAGCCGGCGAGCAGTACACCGTCTACACCGGCGGAACGGCGCAGGTTACTGCGGGCCTGGGTGAGGGATCCCTTGACGGCGCGCAGCAGCAGGGCACAGTCACCGCCGGGGAGTACACCGCGGCGCGTGGCCCCGGCGGCCGCCCCTGAACACAGAAGGCTCGCCTGGCACCGCTGACATAGTGAACGCAGCGGCCGGCGGAGGACTCGCTGGCTGCTGCGTTTCGGGCTTGGATCCGGACTCGCGTTGCGGTTATTCCCACTCGATCCACCCCGACTAGGTAGACTCGGGTGAGGTTTCAACCACTATCCACCGAAGAGGTGCTCCCCCTGCTTAGAGTCATCAGCTACAACCTCCGCAAGCACGCGGCCAGCGGCGAGCTGGTCGATCTGGCCCGCGATTTCGAGATTGATGCTTTGTGCCTCCAGGAGTGCGACACGGACGATCTGCCGGAAACCATCGGGGATCTGCACCTGGCCGACTCCACCAAGGGCAACCGGCTGGGCCTGGCGATCTACTACCGCATGAGCCGTTTCACGGCCTACGAGACCAAGACCTTCGCCCTCAAGAAGTCCATGCACGACCGCGTCCTCTCCCCCGCGCACGAGCGGCTTATCGGCACGCGCGTGACCGACAACGAGACCGACCACGGGCTCGTTATCGCATCCTTCCACGCGGCACCGCTGACGGCGTCCAACTCGCTGCGGCGGAACCAGATCCATGCCGCCCACGCCGAGCTGCTCAGCATGGGCGGAGGCCTGATGTCCCTGATGGTGGGTGACTTCAACTATCCGTTCTTCACCAAGACCCTGACAGCGCAGATGAAGGACGCCGGCTACGATCTGACAATGAGTGACCGCCGGACCTACACCCGGTACAAAGTCTTCAAGGGCCATTTCGACTTTGCCACTTCCCAGGGCCTCGAGATCGAAAGCGTGGAAACGCTGCCCCGCGGCGCCTCGGACCACCTTCCCATCCTGATCTCGGCCGAATACGGCCAGGAGGTCAACGGCAATGGTGCGGCACCCGCGGCCCCTTAGCGGCCGTTCCTGCCGTTCCTGCCGTTCCTGCCGTTCTTGCCGGGTCGGTCCCGGTGGCCGGCGCTGCCGCTAGGAACCGGCGTTGAAGACGTCCTCGCCGAAGCTGCTCAGGCCCGGCGCCCCGGCGTACCCCAGGCGCGGGAGGGAGAAGGCGTCTTCGATGCTCGCCAGGAGGCTGAAGTGGTTGTAGGGCGTGTTCGAGGTGGTTCCGCCGTTAGCGAAGGGTGAGAGCACAAGGGCTCCTACTTTTCCGCCGGCGGTCCCTCCGGGCAGCAGTCCTGCCGGTCCCTGAGTCTTGCCCTCGGATTCGTCGAAGGTGATGACCAGCATCCCGTCCTGTTTGAAGGCCGGGGAATCCAGGATCGCCGGGACCTGCCGGCTCAACCAACTGTCGGCGGCGGCCAGTCCGCCCGCGCTGCCATCGACGCAGGGGCTGTCGTGGCCGTCATTGCAGAGATTGGGCGAAATGTAGGACAGGTTCGGCGTGGTGGCCACGGACCGGAGGTCACCGGCGAGTTCGCCAAAATCCACCACATTGCTTTGGCATTCCGGTGACGAGGTGATGGATTCGAAGTACACGAAGGGGTTATGGCGGGTAGCGTACTGGTCTCCCACTTCGGCACGCTGACTTGTGTCCCTCGAGCCAAGATCGGGATGCCGGCATGGCGTGCCCATGTCCTCCATGTAGCCCTTCCAGGTCTTGCCGGCGGTGCTGAGCTGCCCGGCCACTGTAGGGACCGACGCCGGATACACGCACCCGGTGCCCTCCGCCTGCCCCAGCGAGGCGGTCCCCGTCAGCCGGAACGGGGCATAGGTGGGGCAGTCGGCGCGGGTCATCGCGTTAGACGCCTGCCCGGAGATCTGGGCCAAGTAGTTCGGGTGCGAGTTGTGGGCGATCCCGTAGTACTCGGAAAGCAGGACGCCCTGGCTGCGAAGCGTCTGCGACAGGTACGGGGCTTCAGAGCCTGCGCCCCACACTTCGTTGTAGCCCTTGTTCTCGAGATTGATCACGAACACGTGCCCCGGCTTCGACCCGGCGCCCGCGGTGGCCGTACCCCCGGCCGTGGGACCCGGGCCGCCGCCCGGCGGCGGCTCGCACGCCGCAGCCGACACCACCAGGACTGCTGCAACCAGCAGCCGCACGGCGATTCGTCGATGAGTTTTCGTGGCATTCCGGCTCATGGATTCCGGCTTTCTGATTGACCGATCAGCGTGGCCTTGGCGGCTCCAGTGGTTGCACTCTTTCACACCGCGGTCAAGAAATCCCGCGAGGACCCTGAATTGTGGCTGTGAGGCAGTGGCAGTGGCAGTGGCAGTGGCAGTGAGACCGTGGCAGTGAGACCGGGGACCCAGCGACCGGGAACGCGCGACGCCGGCGTTTCCGGTCCCGGGGCTGGCCTACCGTTCAGTAGTGAATGCTGTGGTGGTAGTTTGCACTCATGAGCGCACCATCGGATTCCATTCCGCTCCTGGACCTGAGCACCGCCAGAGGTCAGGACGGCACGTTTGACCCGGCGTTTATTGATGCCCTGCGCGACGCCACGCACCGGGTGGGCTTCTTCCAGTTGACGGGTTACGGAGCCTCTGCCGCCGAGGTGGACGAACTCTTCGACGTCACGCGGCGGTTCTTCGAGCTCCCGCTTGAGTCAAGGCTCGAACTCGACAACCGGCTCTCACCCCATTTCCGCGGCTACACGCGGCTGGGCCATGAAATCACCCAGGGGCGGCCGGACGCCCGCGAGCAGCTCGACTTCGGGCCCGAGCGCCCCGCCGTCGAGAACTACCCGCCGGATCAGCCGTACTGGCTGGTCCAGGGACCAAACCTGATGCCGGACCGGGCGCTGCCCGAGCTGCGCACCGTATGCATGGCCTGGGCGGACCGCATGTCCCGCGTTGGCGCAGAATTGCTCAGCGCCATTGCCGTGTCACTGCAACTGCCGGAAGGCTACTTCGACGAACCGTTCCGGGACTCACCGGCCTGGATGGCCAAACTTGTCCACTACGTCGGCGGCGTCGTCGCGGATGCCGGACCCCAGGGAGTGGGCGCCCATGCGGACTACGGCTTCGTCACCTTGCTGCTCCAGGATCAGGTCGGCGGCCTGCAGGTGCTCCCGCCGGGCAGCGACAGCTGGATTCCGGTGCAGCCGACTCCGGGGGCTTTGGTGGTCAACCTCGGGGAAATGCTGGAAGTCGCCACCCAGGGCTACCTGGCGGCCACCATCCACCGCGTCGAGGCGCCCCCGCCCGGAGTCGACCGCTATACGGTCCCCTTCTTCTTCTCGCCCCGGCTCGACGCCGTCATTGAGCCGGTGCCGCTTCCGCCCGCACTCGCGGCCCGGTCCCGGGGGCTCACGGATGATCCGGACAATCCGATGCTCGCGTCCTACGGCGCCAACGTGCTCAAAGGCTGGCTGCGGGCCCACCCCGAGGTCGCCCGGATTCATCACCCCGAACTTGTCAGGACCGCAGAGCAGCCCTGACGGCCCCAATTCCCACTGTTACCGGGATTTGCGGGCCGTCAGGTGGCGGTCCGGCGGAGTCCCGGCTCAGGCTTTTCGCTGGGCGACGGCGCCAGCCAGCGAGGCGAGGCCCTTTTCGAAGTCTGCGCCGACCATCTTGTCCATGTTCATGAACAGCGCGAAGACCTTGCCGATGCCTTTGTTCTCCCCGGTCATGGTCCAGGTGACCTGGGTGCCGCTGCCGGAAGGGGCGAACGTGAAAGTGGTGGGATTGACGGCCTTGAAGGGCTTGGTGAACTCCAGGCGGATCTTGATGTTGCGCGGCTCGGCGGTATCGACAATTTCCATGGTGCCGGCGCCTGCCTTGCGGTTCCCGCTCCAGGCGTACTTGGCGCCGACGCCGGATTCGCTGCCGGAGTAGTTCCGCTCCATGGCAGGGTCAACTGACTCCCACGGAGACCACTTGGTCCATTCGTGGAAGCTGTTAACCAGCGGAAAGATGTCCTCGGCCGGTGCGGGAATGACTGCGCTGCGGGTAACTTCGTAGGTAGACATGCCGCAATCCTAGGCGGTGGCCGGCCCGACTAGGCGCAGGACAGGCGGGTCACCCCGCCTCGGCGGCCGCTTCCGTAAGGTCCACGACCGGGGAAGCGGCGTTCTTCTTGACGGACTCGACGCCGCCCATGGCGCTTGCCTTGGTCTTGTAGCTCTGCGAGGAGGCGATCACCTCGCCGTTGGAGGCCTTGAGCCGGAACCGGAATCCGCCGGACTTATCTTTGTAAACCTCAAACTTGCCAGCCATCGTGCATCCCTGATTTCTCCATCGCTGTGACCGGCCGGGGAGCCGGCACGGAACAGACTAGCGCTGCCGCAACGGGCTGACCAGAGTCCATCGGATGGCCGCCCGTCAGCCCTGCAGCGGGATGACGTCGATGCCCCCGTGCTGGTCGGCAACGACGAGGACCCTGCCAGCCGCCACGCCTTCGAGTGCGGCGGCCAGCTGCTCTTCCTGCGTACCGCCAGCCCTCCGTTCCTCCCCGCCAGCAACGCCAACAGCACGGCCGTCGGCCCGCTTCCAGACTGTGACACCAGCCCCCGTGACCTCGTCGATGACACGGCGCAACGGCTCGGGATCGGAACCCGCCACGAGGATCACGCGGTGGATCGTCCGCGGACGCACCGATCCGGCCGCGGCAAGGCCAGAAGCGGCAAGAACAGTTCGGTCCTGCCGCCACACCGCAAAGTGGTATCCGAACACGAGCCCAGTGGCGACCAGAAGCCCCAGGGGTGCGCGGATCTGTTCGATGAGGCTTACGCCGCTGACATCGCTCAGGAAGAACTCGAACAACCGGAGGCCGATCACCAGGAGCGTGACCACTGCCACCACGGCGCTCAGGCCGAACACGGCGACCAAGTAGATTCGCCGTGCGTTCAGTCCGGCGCCGGCCACAGCCACCGGCTCCAGTGGCCGCCACGCGAGCCACCAGACCGGTCCGCCCACCAGGAGGGAGCTGACTCCCGCGAGCAGCAGCGTCCGCGCCCCAGCGCCGGCCAGCGGCGTCGACGTCATGGCGAGGACCGAGTTGACGATCACGCCGATCCCGGACGCTGTCGCGACGAGGGCTACGCCGGAGGTCACCAGCCTGCCGCCCTGCACGGTGGCATCCGACCGCCGGCGCGCGATGTTGCCGTGGTAGACCCAGACGAGAGAGCCGATGGCAGCCGCGGCCACGGCCGGCGCGAGTGGCTCCAGCAGGAGCACCAGCGGCTCGGTACGGTCAAACAACAGCCGGAGGACCACGAAGAGCGCAACGCCGGATCCGGCCAGGGTGAGCACGCCCGCACCGAGCACGCCGACCGTGATGAGCGCGACCTCGGCCAGCCCGGTCCGCAGCTTTCGCCCGCCGTCGTGTTTCCAATGCCACCACCAGATACCGGTTCCGCCGACAGCCCAGACCAGGGACTGCAGCGCCGAAACCCACCACTGCTTGCCCACCGATGCTTCAGTCGCGGCACCCCGCAGGGCGGCGTCCAACAGGGTGGACAAGGCTGAGACGGCGCCGCCCACGGCCAGCACGAGCCCCAGCACCGAGCCGAGCACCGTGGGGACGTCGGCCAGGGCTGTCGGACCCTTTCGGGGGTGACGCCACATCCACCGGTGCCAGACCCAGACCGCAGCCCACACCAGGGAGGCGGCAAAGGACAGCCGCCATCCCGGGCCATCCCCGCCGATCAGCGCGGAAAGCGTGTTTAGCACGTTGGTGGAGGCAATGAGCAGGGCAAGCAGGTAGGCGCCAGCCACGTATAGACCCCAGCCGACGGCGGACCGCTCCTCCGGGTCCTCGAGCCGCCGCCACACCGCCCACCACAAGATTGCCGCGAGCGGGCCGCCAATCAGGGCGAAAGCCAGCGAGCGCGCGAGCCCGGAGACATCGTCCGAGGCCAGTTCCGTCCCCGCCACCAGAAGGCGGCCCAGCAGTCCGCCAAGCCCGACGGCGGCGGTCACCACCAGCGCGAACAGCAGTGCGTAGGTGATCAGCCGACGCACGGTCCGTTGGGCGCTCATCGCTTCACCTGGCCCGGGCACACGCTCAGCTGCCAGGGTGCGGTGTCGATCAGCCAGCCGTTCCCCGACCGAACGAGGTCGAAGACGTCCTCGACCTGATATTCGGCGCTGCCGAAGGGACCGCCCGGCTCTGACACGGTGATGAGCACCCTGACGTCTGCGGATTCCG
Source organism: Arthrobacter sp. P4_F10 (assembly GCF_056401435.1). Lineage (NCBI taxonomy): Bacteria > Bacillati > Actinomycetota > Actinomycetes > Micrococcales > Micrococcaceae > Arthrobacter > Arthrobacter sp. P4_F10. The sequence continues at coordinate 75,249 of NZ_JBFUJJ010000010.1, read as the reverse complement.
GCCGCTCGGTGGTGGAAACCAGCGTGACGCGCAGATTCCGGGCCACAGGGCGTGCCTCGGCGCTGCATTTGTTCCGCGCGGCGGGAGTCAAGTACGCGGCGGCGGCCGCCTCATCCCCGGCAATGGCGGCGGCGGCATAACGCTGCGCAACCCCTGCCGGCGTTGACTCCGCCAGAGGCGCAGGTTCCCCGCGGGTGAGCACAACCGTCAGCGCGACCATCACGAGCACCGCGATCGCAACCAAGATGGCCAGCAGGGTCCGGTCAGGCCGGACGGGCCGAGGTTCCAGAGTTTCCTCCGGCCGGGATTCCTCCGGCTGTGGCCCGTCAGGCTGCGGACCTTCAGGCAGTCGTTCTGGCTGCGGGCTCATGCCGCCAGTATGGACTCAGGGCCAGCCACGGTCATGATGTCTTTCGTCCCCTTTCAGCGGCGTCTGCGTCGACGCCGCTGGAGCCAGCCACTACGCTCGGAAAATGGGAATCCTGCGCAAAGCCCTCGCCGGTGTGGTTGTGCTGATAGCCGGCCTTCTCGGCGGAGCCCCCGCGGCGCTCGCCGTGACGCCGACCGCCGTCGTGGTTGAAGACCGCGCCGGCGTTTTGGATCAAAAGACGCTGCTGCCGGCAGTACAGTCCACCGACTTTTACGAGCCCACCAAAGTAGCGATCTACACGTACAACGGCACGGCCGCGGACAACCTGAACGCGGAAGTCCTGCGGTTCGCCCGCACCGAACATCCCGAATGGATCAGCGCCGACGGGCAGAAGTGGGCCGACGGGCTGTTCATCTTCGCCCTCGATCCGGTGGGCCGGCATGTGGGGACGTACATGGGTGAGGACCGGAAGGTCTCGCCCGAACAGCGCGAGGACATCCAGAACGCTTCCAAGGAACTGCTCCGGGATGCGCAGTGGACCGACGGCACCATTGCCGGGATCCGCCGCGGCGCCGAACTCATCAATCAGCCGTGGTACCGTTCCACGGCTTTCCTCGTCACGGCCTGGGCGGCGGTGGCGGCCGCAGTCTGCGCGGCTGCAGCGTGGCTGATCGTGCGGTGGCGGACCCGGGTGTCCAGCCGGAAGGACCTGGCCCGGGGCGACGCCAGCTACGCCAACGTCAGCATGGACCTGCAGGTCATCGAGCTCAACGCCAGCACCATTCCCGAGTCGTCGCGGTACGGGAGCACGGTGCTGGAGAAACACCGCACGTTCGTGAACCGCTACAACACAGCCACCGAACTTTCCAACCAGGTACATGCCTTCAGCAGCCGGGACCTGAGCCGCCGGCCCAATCTCAAACTGGTCCGGAGCTACGCCGACGCCGCGGCAGAACTGGACGCGCTGGACGACGTGATCGCCGATACCAATGCCTTGCTCAACCGGGGCTCAACCTGGCCTGCCGCCTGGGACCGCCAGCTCGCGCCGTTCCGCAGTGACCTGGACGGCCTGGAAAGCCTGCTTAGCCAGCGCAGCGCCGAGGGAACTTCAGCGACGGCGGCGGCCCTGCTGTCCTTCCGCGATGAAAGCCGGAGTGATATGGAGCGCTGGTCGGCGGAACTGGCGGACGGCTCGATCACACCCGAGACGGCGCTGGACCGGTTGCGTGACGCCCGGACCCACCTCTCGGAACTCCTGAAGAACCATGCAGACACCTTGATCGACGCCTATGCCCGCAATGACAAGGAAGCCGATCTTATGCGCCAGGAAATGGACAGCGCGCAGGCGGGGACCAAGGCCAGATATGGCCGCGCGTACGAGCCGAGCATCCTCGGAACGGTGTACCCGTCCTACTACTTCTTCTCGGTCCCGAGCTTCAACACCGGCTTCACCACCGGCGTCAGCAGCGTCAGCAGCGCGCGCGGCGGTGGCACCACCACCGGGTACGGGTCCAGCGGCGGCAGCTTCTCCKGGTCCGGGAGCTCGTCGAGTTTCTAGGGCCGAGTTTCCAGGGCCATACGTCTAGGGCCCGCTCCCGGGCCGTTCGACGACGAAATCACCGCCGGGAAACATGATCGTCTCGTGGCCGTCGTCGAACCTGACAAGGTACGGCGGCGCACCATCGACCCCCCTCACCTCAAGGATCAGGCCGTGCCGGTCCGTGGACTCGACCGTGTGCCCCCGGATGATGATGCGGTCCCCTGCGACTGCCTTCATGGCGATCACCTGTATCTCTATTGACGCCTGTGTGCCCGAAGATCATTATGGCTCTTGTCGGCTGGAGGGCGCTAGGCATTGGATTGAGGAGCCGCGCCGTGAGCATCAATCAGGCATTTTGTGAAGCAGGAAAAGCATTCAGCACCCTCTTCCCGGAGATCGGTTCCGCGGCCGGACGGCGCCACCCGCTCCCCCCGCTGGCCGGGCCCGCCGGCCCGCGCCACCGGCGACGCCGACGGGGCCGTAACTCCGCAAGCCCCGGCATCACTGTGAGGCCTGCGGGGTGCCGGCCATGATGAGTGCAATCGTGCGCTGGACCCTCCAGTTCCGGCTCCTGGTCCTCGCCGCTGCGGCAGGAATCCTTGCCCTCGGGCTCACCACCCTGCCGAGCATGTCCGTGGACACCTTCCCGGAATTCGCCCCGCCGCAGGTAGAGATTCAGACTGAAGCCCTGGGACTCTCGGCCGCCGAGGTTGAGCAACTCATCACCTCCCCCATGGAGGCCGACCTGCTGAACGGGGTGGCCTGGGTTGAGGCAATCCGGTCCAAATCCGTGCCCGGCCTGTCCTCGATTCAGATGGTCTTCAAGCCGGGGACAGACCTCTTCCGCGCGCGTCAGCTGGTCTCGGAGCGGCTGACCCAGGCGCGCGCACTGCCCAACGTTTCGGYAGCGCCTGTGCTCATGCAGCCGCTGTCCTCGACCAGCCGGGTCATGATGATCCGGCTGACGTCTAAGGCCATGTCGGCCATCGACATGTCCGTCCTGGCCCGCTGGACCATGAAGCCGGGGCTCCTGGCCGTGCCCGGCGTCGCGAACGTGGCGATCTGGGGCCAGCGCGACCAGCAGCTTCAAGTCCTGGTGGATCCTGCGCAGCTCGAGGCCAAGGGCGTCACGCTGGACGAAGTCATCAAGACCACCGGCAACTCAGTGTGGGTGTCGCCCTTGAGCTACCTGGAGGCATCCACGCCTGGCACCGGCGGCTTCTTTGAGACGGGCCACCAACGGATCGGCGTCCAGCATGTTCTGCCGATCACCACGCCGGAGGACTTGGGCCAGGTGCCCCTTCAGGGACCCGGCAATCTCCTGCTCAAGGACGTGGCCACGGTGTCAACCGACCACCAGCCCCTGATCGGCGACGCCCTGCTCAGCAATGAAGCCGAATTGCTGCTGGTGATCGAGAAGTTCCCGGAGACCAACACGATGGACGTGACCCGCGGCGTTGACGAGGTCCTCCGCGAGCTCCAGCCCGGCTTGCCCGGAGTCACGGTTGATACCAGCGTGTACCGCCAGGCCTCCTTTATCGACGAAGAGGTCGGGACGCTCGGTATCGCTGCGCTGATCGCGCTGCTGCTGATCGTTGCCCTGTTTGGCGCCTTCTTCCGTTCCTGGCGCACGGCCCTGATCAGCCTGATCACGATTCCCGTGTCGCTGACCGCTGCGGCGCTGGTGCTCGATCTGCGCGGCACCGGGATGAACACCATGGTCCTGGCCGGCATGGTGCTGGCCGTGGCCGTCATGGTAGGCGACGTTGCGGAAGACCTGAACGGCATAGCGCGGGCACGCAGCGCCGCGGCCAGGGCAGTCCTCGCCTCCGGCGACAGCGGATCGCAGGCCGCCCCGGCACAGGCACAGGCACAGGCACAGGCACAGGACCAGCAACGACGCGACTCAGTGATCCCGGGGGCCCTGCGGGCAGTCCGCACGCCGATCCTCTACTCGCTGCTGATCATGGCGCTGGCCGTCATGCCTGCGCTCTTTATTGGGGGTGAGAACGGTGCCCTGTTCGGACCACTGGTCCAGAGCTATCTGCTCGCCCTGGTCGTCTCGATGATCGTGGCACTCACGGTCACGGCGGCACTCGCGTTCGTCCTTCCGGTCGGCTCCAAGGCGCCGGAACGCCGTTCCCTGGCGCGGCTGCAAGGCCGGTACGGCCGGACCGTGACGCGCCTGACGCGAAAGACGCGGTGGGTATTCGCCGCCGCGGCGGTGGTCGCGCTGGCCGGACTGGCACTCGCACCCCAGCTGGCCGGGACACGTCCCGTGGTGCCGGTGCTCGCGGACAAGACCCTTGTAGTTCACTGGAGCGCTATAGCCGGCACGTCGGACCAGGAAATGAGCCGGATCACCGAGGCGGCGGCCGTGGAACTGCGCACCGTGCAAGGCGTGGCCAACGTCGGAGGACACGTCGGGCGTGCCATCACCTCGGATCAGGTCGGTGACGTCAGCTCCGGCGAGCTGTGGGTGACCGTGGCCCCCGACGCGTCCTACGCCGACACGGCCGCCGCCGTCGACCGCGTGATCACCGGCTATGCCGGCCTGACCAGCAAGGTCTCCACCTACCCGCAGGAACGCATCGACCAGATCCGGGAAGAAGCGGACAGCGGCTTTGCCGTCCGCGTCTTCGGCCTGGACCCGGCGATTCTGCGGCAGAAGGCCGCGGAGGTGCAGCAGATTCTTGAGCACACGGCCGGTGTGGTCAATCCCCACATCGACCTGCCCGCCGAACAGCCGATCGCCGAGGTCAAAGTGGACCTGGCTGCGGCCCAGAAGGCCGGCGTCGTCCCCGGTGATGTACGGCGGGCGGCTGCCGCACTTTTGCAGGGCATTGAAGTCGGCAACCTCTACGAACAGCAGAAGGTCTTCTCGGTCATCGTGAAGGGGAATGCGGCCACCCGCAGCAGCCTTGACAGCGTCCGCAACCTGATCATTGACACCCCCAACGGCGGCCACGCCCGCCTCGGCGACGTCGCGCAGGTGACCATGGTCGGGAACGAGTCCGTGATCCTGCACGACGACACCTCGCGGCGCATCGATGTGAAGGCCGAGATCCAAGGCCGTCCGCTGGGCGACATCCAGGCAGACATCAACACGGCCCTGCAGCAGATGCAGTTCCCGATTTCCTACCATGCCGAGATCCTCACCCAATACGCCCAGCAGCAAGGCAATTACCAGTGGCTCTGGCTGCTCGCGGCGGTTGCCGCGGCCGGCATCCTGGTGCTGCTGCAGACGGCGACGGGGAGCTGGCGGCTCGCCGCCCCGCTCTTCCTGGGTCTGATCCTGGCATTGTCCGGCGGTGTGCTGGCCGCCCAGGCCACGGGCGGGGTCAACTCGCTGGTGGCCCTGGTCGCCTTCGCCGCAGTGCTGGGAATAGCCGTCCGCGGCGCCCTCCTGCTGACGGGCCAGGTCCGGAGCCTCCGGGCCAGAGACGCTTCGGCGCCCTGGCCTGCGCTGGTGGTCCGCGGAACCAGGGAGAGGCTGGGACCTGTCCTGATGTCGACCGTGATAACAGCCCTGGCGCTGCTGCCCCTGGTCCTTCTGGGCGGCGTCGTAGGTACGGAGATCATTCTTCCGCTCGCCGTGATCATTTGGGGCGGCCTGCTGACAACAACCTTCTTCACCCTGTTTGTTGTGCCCGCCGTGCTGCTTCGGTTCGAGCCGAAGCCAGCACCCAGCGCGCGGACCGGCCAGGGCACCGCTGCATCGACTGAAAGCCAGGATGCGTCATGAACTCCACACTTTCGCCGCGGGGCAACAGGGCCGCGGTGTTCATCGTTGCGGTGTTCGTGACGGTGTTCACGGCGCTCGCCGCCACAGGTTGCGCCCAGGCGCCGGAGGCCGCACCGTCCGAAGGCGAACCGGCGGCGATCGCTGAAGTCCCCGGCACGGACCTTCACCGGCTCACCCTCACCGAGCACGCCATCGAACGGGTCGGGATCGCTACGGCCGTCATTGCCATGAATCCCCAGACCGGGAAGCTCACCGTTCCCTACGGGGCCATACTGTACGACAGCTCGGGCAAGGCGTGGGTCTACACCAACCCTGAGCCCCGGGTCTACGTCCGCCAATCCATCACGGTCCAGCGCATCAACGGCGAGGTTGCCGTCCTGACGGACGGGCCGCCGGCGGGGACCGTGGTGGTCACGACAGGAGCCGAGGAACTTCTCGGCACCGAATTCGATACGGCCGAGTGACATGCGCTGGCTCATCGGGATCAGCCTCCGTTTCAAGACGGTTGTTGTCGCCCTCGCGTGCGCCGTGATGCTGCTCGGTTCCCTGCAGTTGGGCTCCGCGTCCGTGGATGTCTTCCCGGAATTTGCCCCGCCACGCGTGGAAATCCAGACCGCGTGCCTCGGGTTGACCGCCCAGGAAGTCGAAGAGCTCGTCAGCGTGCCGATCGAGGCCGCCGTGAGCGGCATGCCCGGCCTGGACGAGATCCGGTCCAAGTCCGTGCCCCAGCTGTCCTCGATCGTGCTGCTCTTCCATCAGGGCACTGACCTGCTCAACGCCCGCCAGCTCGTATCGGAACGGATGGCCTCGGTGACCGCGGCGCTGCCCACCTGGGCGGCCCCGCCGGTGATGCTCCAGCCGCTGTCGGCGACCAGCCGCGTGATGAAGATCGGCATGACATCCTCGGAGCATTCGCTCATCGAAATGTCCATGCTGTCCTACTGGACCATCCGGGCCCGGCTGCTGCGGGTCCCCGGGGTGGCCAACGTGGCCATCTGGGGCGAGCGGCTCCAGATGCTGCAGGTCCAGGTGGAACCTGACAAGCTCAAGGCCCAGAACGTCTCCCTCAACCAGGTCATGGAAGTCACCGCCGGCGCCCTCGACGCCGGGCTGCTGAAATACTCGCCCGGACGGTTTATCGGAACGGGTGGCTTCATTGACAGCCCGACCCAAAGAATGGGGATCCGCCACGTCCAGCCGATCCAGACGCCCGCGGACCTGGCCCAGGTGACCATCCGGGAAAAGGACGGGGTGGCGCTGCATCTGGGCGATGTTGCCCAGGTTGTGGAGGACCATCAGCCGCTCATCGGTGACGCCGTGATCAACAACGGGCACGGGCTCATGCTGATCGTCGAGAAGCTGCCGTGGGGCAACACACTGGACGTGACCAAGGGCGTGGAGGAAGCCCTCCACGAACTGCAGCCTGGCCTGAGCGGCATCAACTTCGACACCACGATCTTCCGGCCCGCCAGCTTCGTTGAGGAGGCGATCTCCAACCTCAGCATTGCGCTGCTGCTGGGCTGTTTGCTGGTCGTCATGATCCTCGTCGCGTTCCTCTTCCAGTGGCGCACGGCCCTGATCAGCATCGTCGCCATTCCGTTGTCCCTGCTCACCGCCGCACTGGTGCTCTATTTCACGTCCAGTGCGATCAACACGATGGTCCTGGCGGGGCTGGTCATTGCCGTGGGCGTCGTGGTGGATGACGCGATCATCGACGTCGAAAACATCATGCGCCGGCTCCGGCAGCGACGCGCCAAGGGCAGTGACGAAGCTGGCAGTGACGAATCTGCGGCATCGGTGGTCTTGAAAGCCTCCCTGGAGATGCGGAGCCCGATCGTCTACGCGACCCTGATCATTGTGGTCGCCGCCGTGCCGATCTTCTTCCTGGACGGGCTGACCGGGGTCTTCTTCCGGCCGCTGGCCGTCTCCTACACCCTGGCTGTCCTTGCCTCCATGCTCGTGGCGCTGACCGTGACGCCGGCCCTTGCCCTGATTCTGCTGGGCAACGCCAAACTGGAAGAACGCGACGCGCCGCTGGTCCGGGTGCTCAAACGCGGCTATCACGCGGCCTTGTCCAAGACCATGAACCGGCCCCGGTTCGGCTACGCAGGCTTTGGCGTGCTGGCGGTGGTGGGCCTGATCCTCGCTCCCCTGATGGGCTCGTCCCTGTTCCCCACGTTCAAGGAAAGGGACTTCCTGATGCACTGGATCTCGGAACCGGGAACCTCTGCCGCGGAAGAGTTCAGGATCTCCCAGCGCGGCTGTGAGGAATTCCTGAAGGTCCCCGGCGTCCTGAATTGCGGCACGCACATCGGGCAGGCATTCGCCGCGGACGAGATCGTCGGTGTCAACGCCGGCGAACACTGGATCAGCATCGACCGCCACGCCAACTACGACGAGACGGTGGCCGCCGTGGAGGAAGTGGTCAAGGGCTACCCGGGGCTGCACCGTGACGTCCAGACCTATCTGAAGGAGCGGATTGAAGAGGTCATCACCGGCGCCAGCGAGCCCATCCTGGTCCGGGTCTACGGAGACGATCTCAACGTGCTCCGGGAACAGGCGCAACGGGTCAAGGCAATCATGGACTCGATCCAGGGCACCCAGAACCCGCATGTCTCCCTCGAGGTGGAAGTCCCCCAGATCGCGGTCACGGTTAACCTGGCAGCGGCGCAGAAGTACGGCCTCAAACCGGGAGATGTCCGGCGTGCGGCCGCGACGCTCGTGGCAGGCGAGGAAGTCGGCGACGTCTTCCGGGACGGCCGGGCCTACGACGTCCAGGTCTGGAGCACCCCGGCCACCCGCTCGTCCGTCACCAGCATCGAGGACCTGCCCATCGACACGCCGAGCGGCCGGCGGGTACGGCTCGCCGACGTCGCGGACGTGAGCATGCAGGCGACGCCGAACCAGATCGACCGCACGAACGGTTCCCGCCGCGTGGAGGTGGGATCCTTCCTGGCCCAGGGAGCAGACTTGGGAACCGTGGCCAGTGAGCTGAAGTCGCGGCTGGAGAACCTGGATCTGCCGACCGGCTACAGCGTGCAGCTGCTGGGCGAATACACCGAGCGTGAGGCGGCGACGAACCGGCTGATGATCTACTCCGCCGCGGCACTTGTCCTGATTCTTCTGCTGCTTCAGGCGTCCTTCCGGAGCTGGCGGCTGGCGGTCCTGTCGCTGCTGACGCTTCCCGTAGCCCTGGTGGGCGGGGTCATAGCCGCCTATATGACCGGCGGAGTCCTGTCCCTCGGGTCCCTCGTTGGCTTCCTCACCGTGATGGGGATCGCTGCGCGCAATGGCATCCTGCTGATCAACCACTGCCAGCACCTGGAAACCTATGAAGGCGAAACCTTCGGCCGCGCACTGGTGCTGCGCGGGGCGGCGGAGCGGCTGTCGCCGATTCTCATGACCACGCTGGCCACCGGCCTGGCCCTGGTTCCCCTGGTTGTCATGGGCAACATCCCCGGCCATGAAATCGAACACCCCATGGCCGTTGTGATTCTGGGCGGCCTGATCACCTCCACCCTGCTCAATCTGTTCATCGTGCCCTCGTTGTACCTCCGGTTCGCCAAATCCAGGAAGACACACGAGCGGGAACGGGCTGCCGCCGGGCCGGTCACCGTCTGACCGCCGTCAGAACCCCATCCGTCAGAACCCCATCAATCAGAACTCCATCAATCAGAACAACGCGGCGGTCACGGTCCGGGTGAGCTGCTGAATGATCCGGGTCCGGGGACCCATGTCCGAGTAGTTCAGGCCGCGGGTGTACACGACGAACACGAAGGCCCGGCCGTCCTTGTCAAGGACACTGGCATCATGCAGGTTTCCGAACAGCAGCCCGTACTTGTGGTGAATCCCTATCCCCGGCGGGACCGCGGGCGGGATCAGCGTCTCGAAGTTGGTGTTCTGCATGTAGGACAAGAGCTGGGCGGTATTGCGCGCATTGAGCAGCTGTCCCGTGTAGAGCAGCTGGAGGGTCCGGGCCATCTCCGCGGGAGTCAGCAGGTTCACCGTTCGGTCGTACGTGATCCCGATCGAGGCGGCGTAGTCCGTGATGCCCCGCTGACCGACCGCCCGCAGGATCAGGGCCCATGAATCGTTGTTGCTCTGCTGGACCATCTGGCGGATCTGGGCCCCGGCCGTCGAGGCGCCCATCGGTGCTGTCAGCGAGGCGCGCCCGGTCTCCACGAGGTGGTAATACGCCGATGCGGCAAGGATCTTGGCCGTACTGGCGGCAACAAACTTGCCCTGGGCTCCGTAGCCGTGGACCACGCCGTCGGACAGATCAATCAACGACACCCCCAGCGCGTAATTGCTGTTGGCCGCGATGATCGCGTTGATCTGGCTGTCCAGTTCGGGGCTGATGGCCGGGACAGCGACGGCGGGGACTTCTGCGGGCTTCCCTGCGGCCGCCGCTTCGGCGACGGCCGCGGGAACGGGGCCCGCCACGGGTGACGCAGCGGCGGGCAGATCGGATGCCGCAGCTGTCCGGCTGGCGTCGGCGGCTGGCCCTGAGGCCTGGGCGGCCAGCGGCGAGGGTGCGGCGGCGGTGCCCGACGTGGTCGCCGCAGCGGCTGGCGGATCAGCCGGGATCCCTGCCCGGACGCCCGCGTAGACGCCACCGGCAGCCACAAGGGCCAGTGCGACGGCGGCCGCAGTCAGATACTGCGGCCGGATCTTTCCCTCACGCTTGGCGAGGGGCCGCGGCCGGAGCTGGGATCCGCCGTCGGCCCGGTGCGCGCCGGAGCGGTAGTGGCGCGGCGGCGGCTCAGTCATCCGGACCGGCCCCGGGCAATTGTTCGAAATCGTTCGCAGGCATCGTTCTTCCCCCGAAGGTGACTGACCGCGGTGGGGCCATAGAGTCCCTGCATTCTTCCCGCTCGAGGCTCCCCGCGCAAGGGCAAGGCCACCGGACAGGCTCGGTCAGCCACCCAACGCCGGGGCGTACGCTGGAGACAAGCGCGGCGTACTCTGATGAAACCGAGGAGCGGTGATGCGAAAAATCATCATGGTCATGCAAGTGTCCCTCGACGGATTCTTCGAGGGACTGGACCGCGACATCAGCTGGCACATGGTGGACGAAGAGTTGCACCGCCACATGAACGAAAAGCTCGCCCCCATGGGCGCCTTCCTGGAAGGCAGGGTCACATACGAGCTGATGGAAGGGTTTTGGCCGACGGCGGACCAGGACCCCGATGTCAGTCCCGTGATGGCCGATTTCGCCCAAATCTGGCGGAACCTGCCCAAGCTCGTCTACTCCCGGACACTAACAACGGCCGGCCGGAACGCTGCTGTGATTCGGGAGGTCGTGGCGGAAGAAGTCTTGGCACTGAAGTCGCAGCCGGGCGGAGACATGGCCCTCGGCGGGGCGGAACTCGCCGACACTTTCCGGCGGCTCGGGCTGATCGACGAATACTGGGTGTACGTCCATCCGGTACTGATCGGACGCGGACGACCCATGTTCAAGGACGCCGACAGCAGAGCCCAGCTCCGGCTGTTGGAGACGCACACCTTTGGCAACGGGGTGGCGCTGCTCCGCTACGCCGCGTAGCCGGCGCTGTGGCACGCCCCCGCGGCACTTTCTTAAGCGTTTCTTAAACGCCTGGCGGAAGTGTGGGAGTCGGCGCCTTTTCGGGCGCCCGTTGTCCCGAGCCGGAGGATCCCATGACTGGACCCGTCCCTGTCAAAAGCGTTGAACACGATGCAGCACAGCGCCGCACTGCTGCCGTCCGTCCTGTCGCAGGGCTGCGGCTGTGGGTCCTCCCCCAGGTCCGCCACTGGGTGTTGCTGGGCGTCCTGCTGTCCGCCGCCGTCGTGGCACTGGGCCTGGCGGCGCAGCTGACGCCGGGCTTTAGCGCCGCCGAGCTTGGTGTCGACCAGGACCTCAGCCAGCATCACGCCGCCGCCCTGACCGCCGTCGCGATGGCACTCAACGTCGTGTTTGGACCGGTGGCGGGTCTCGCTCTGATCGGCGCCGCAGCACTCTACATCTGGCTGTTCCGGGGCGGACTGGTCAAGGCCGTGGCCTTCGGCCTCGTGGCTTCGTCCGGGTGGGTGGCGAGTGAATTCTTCAAGATCGTCGTGGCCCGGCAGCGGCCCAGCCCCGCCCTGCTGTTCGATCCCCTGGCTCCGGAAACCGGCTCCAACAGTTTCCCGAGCGGCCACGTGTCCTTTGCGGTGGCACTCGGATTCGCCGTGTACTTCCTGGCCCGCGGAACCCGCTGGGCCAAGGTCACCGCCGTTGGGGCGGCGGCAATGGCGCTCGTCGTTGCCTGGTCGCGGCTGTATATCGGCGTCCACTACCCCACGGATGTCGCGGCTTCGTTCCTGGCCGCGAGCGCAGCGGTGGTCATGCTTGCGGGGTTGTGGAACGTGGTTGCGCCGCGGATGGCCGGCCGGCTTCGTGCCCCGTCCGTCACCCGGTCACTGGGTCCTGAGAGGAATTGAGAATGCACGCCTTGGACGTTTTTTCCTTACTTCCGGCAACAGACAGGGTCGTTCAGGCCGCCGCTGCCGCAGGTACACCCTCACTGCTGGACCCGGCAAGCCTGCTCGCCGGGCTGGGTCCGACCGCTTTGGGCGTCATCGCGCTCATGGTTTTCATTGAATCGGGCGTGCTCTTTCCTTTCCTGCCCGGGGACTCGCTGCTGTTCACCGCAGGCCTTCTGCACCAACAGCTGCAACTGTCGCTGCCGGTGCTGATCGGTGTCGTCACCGCGGCTGCCGTCGCCGGGGACCAGGTCGGCTACATGCTGGGACGGAAATTCGGCCGGCGATGGTTCAAGGACGATGCCCGGATCCTGAAGACAGCGCACCTGACCACTACGGAGGACTTCTTCCGCCGCCACGGCGGGGCCGCCGTCGTGCTGGCCCGCTTCGTCCCGATGGTCAGGACGTTTGCTCCCCTTACCGCCGGGATCGCGCGCTATGAGTACAAGTACTTCACTCTCTGGAATATCACCGGGGCGGCGGCGTGGGCCGTTTCCGTGACGATGCTTGGCACCTGGTTGGGACACTTTGACATCGTCGCCAAGAACATTGACGTCATTGCCGTGGCCATGGTCCTCATCTCCGTGGTGCCTTGGGCGGTGCAGCTCCTCAAGCGCCGCCGCAACAGCCGCACCGCAGCCGCACCGGCCGGCGACACGCCCGCGGGAACCGAGGACGGACTGCGGACTGAGGAAATGGCCGCGGAAGAATAGCTGACATGACTACCGCTGACCGCCCCTCCCTGCTGCTCGTCGAGGACGACGCCGTTCTGGGACCGCTCATCGCCGAGCTCCTGGACCCGGATTACCGGGTCCAGTTGGTCACCAACGGCCGTGATGGCCTCCACCACGGACTGACCGGGGCCTGGGACGTCATGGTGATCGACCGCGGGCTGCCTGTCATGGACGGTATCGCCCTCATCGCGGCTTTACGGTCGAAAGGCATTGCCACGCCCATCCTGATCCTGACCGCGCTGGGCGATGCCGACGAAAAGATCAGGGGTCTGGACGCCGGAGCCAACGATTACGTGACCAAGCCGTTCGACGCCGGCGAACTGGCGGCACGCCTGCGCGCACTGACGCGCACCTTCCCTTCCCCGGCCCCGGCGCCGGTGGCGATCGGGGACTGGGAACTGGATCCGACGCAGCGTTCCGTCCGGTCCGTCTACGGGCACACGGTGTCGCTGACCGCGAAAGAAGGCCAATTGCTCGCAGCCCTGGCCGCGGAACCCGGCCGTGTCTTCACCCGGGACGAACTCCTCGCGGCGTACTTCCACGCCTCGGACCAGCCCGGCGTGATCGATACCTATGTTCATCACCTGCGCCGGAAGATCTCCAAGGCCGTCATCCGCACGGTGCACGGCCTCGGTTACCAGATCGGCGATGCCCATGAGTAACGGCGGGACCGCAGGAAATCCGGACCACTCCATTCTGCGCAAGGCCTCGCTCAAGGTCGCGCTGCGGATCAGCGCCGCGTGCGCGGTCATGGTTCTCGGGCTGCTCGCTGCCACGGCGCTGTACCTCATGAATCAACTCGCCCATCCAGAAGTGCCGGGCTCGGCGGCGGCCGGGACGGCCTACGCGTACCTGGACTCCAAAGATGTCCTCGAAGCCATGGTCATCGCCGGGGTGGCGGGAATCTTGCTGGCCGGCATCGTCGGGTGGCTCAGCGCGCGCAGCGCCATCCGTCCCCTCGGTGATGCCTTGGCCAGGCAGCGGCGCTTCGTCCAGGACGCGAGCCACGAACTGCGCACGCCCTTGACCATCCTGGACACCAGGATCCAGCTTGCCCAGCGCAATACCGTGCCCGGCTCCAGGCAAGGCCACGACCTGGCCCGGATCCGGGAGGACGCAGCAACGCTGACCGGGATTGTCAACGAACTGCTCCTCGCGGCAACAGCGGAAGTCCCGGACCGCTCCGCACCGCCTGCCGACCTTGCCGACACCGCCGCCAGCGTCGCCGGGAGCCTCCAGCTGGTGGCAGAGCAGCGCAAGGTGGCCGTGGACTTCGTAGCCGATGCCCGGCCGCTGGCCCGGATCGAGAATAACGCGCTGCGCCGTGCCGTGCTTGCCCTGGCGGACAACGCCCTCGCCCACACGCCCCCGGGCGGCCGGGTGTCCATCACGACCTCGATCGAGCAGAACCGCGCCGTGATCACGGTGGCGGACACGGGGACCGGAATCACCGGCGTCGATCAGACCCGGATCTTTGACCGCTTCGTACGGACCGCCAGCACAGGCAGTGCACACGGACAGCGAAGCTTTGGCATCGGTCTGGCCTTGGTCAGGGAGATCGCCGTCGCTGCGGGCGGCGCCGTTGAGGTGGCCGCGACAGGTGCCGAGGGGACGGTCATGAAGTTGACGCTTCCACTGGCCGGGCGGGGGAATCCCTGAGAACTATATGTACAGGAAAGACCGGCGATCGATTGCCCCCAAGGGAATCGATCACCGGTCTTTCCGGACTTTCCGGCCCGGAAGAGGCAGCGCGGCTTAGGCGCGGACGAAGGTGACGCCGCCGGTCGCCGTGAGCCATGACAGCGGGTGGACCATCGTCTGGTTCTTTCCGTTCATGCCGCCACTGACCACCTGGCCGTTGCCGGCGTAGATGGCAACGTGGCCGGACTGGACCACCATGTCGCCGGGCTGCGGGGTGCCCACAACGGTTCCGAGGCCAAGGAACGCCCGGGGACCAATGTTGCCAACCGGCTTGCCTGCCGCGCCAAGGGCCTTTTCGACCATGGCGGTGCAGTCCTGGGTGATGCCCACCTGGCTGTAAGCGGCCGAGAGCATGATGGCGTTGCGTCCGCCGGCAGCGGGCGCCGCGGCCGGCGCGGCCGCCGGAGCGGCCTGCACCTGCACGGTTGCCTTCGGTGCTGCTGCAGGCGCAGCGGCGGGAGCCGGCGCCGCGGCAACGGGCTGTTCGATGACCGGCGCTGCGACGGTAGCTACCGCGGGGCGGTCAAAGCTGATCTTGACGCTTGAGTCGGCGTTCACGGGGGCGCTGACCAGTCCCGTGACGTCCACGTTGGACGCCGGAGCGGAGTCCCGCTGAGCAGGTGCTGCGGCTGCGTTGGCTGCCATTCCGCTGGTGAGGACCAGGCCGGATGCGGCGGCGAGGACGGCCGTATGGCGCACAAAAGTACTGATTGAAGACATGAATGTAGCCTCTCCCAATGCCTGCGAGGTGAGCTGTCGGATTCGGATGGGAGGCACCCGGCCGCACTCCCGGGCCCGTCGTTGCGGGCACTGTGCGGCTTCACCCCAAGGCCTGCGAAATCAGCAGGCCAAAAGTGGTTTCCCCGTCTCTGCCGGTCGTTGATGCGAGTTACCCCCGGGCCGCGGCAGAGTTAGGCAATCGGCTGGGGAGCGCCCGTATCGGAGACAACAGGCACTCATCCACCGTAACGCGATCCGCATGCAAAAGTCACATTCAGGTAACGGCGGCCACAGAACGGTCCGGCAATTGCCCATGGGGCGGCGCCGCATCCGAACGTAGGATGATGCCATCAGCACACGCCGAAGCGGAGGCCCGAAATGAACAGCCACTGTGTCGCCATCTGCCAGTTGAGCAATCAGCCACAGGAGGATTTCGACGTCAACACCGAGCTGCTGATCCTGGACGGCCGGGACGTCCACGTGACCACCTGGGACGCGGAACCGCGCGACGGAGGTTTCGACGAGCACGTCCTGAATGACCGGGTGGACGCACTTGGGTACATGGTTGTCAATGACTGGGCGTTCCTGGACGGGAAAGCCTACGCCGTGGTGGAGCGGCGGTCGGGCCCTGGGCCCGCCCGCAGCGGCGAGCCGTGACATTCCTGTCCCTGGCGCTGATCGCCGTCGTCGCCCTGGCCGGACCCCTGCTGGCGCTGCCGGCGCGCTGGCGGTTGCCGGTGATGCTGGGCGAACTGTTGGCCGGCATCGCGATCGGACGCTCAGGCCTGGCCCTGGTTGATCCTGCGGACCCGACGTTTATCCTGCTGGCCAACATCGGGTTCGCGCTGATGATGTTTGTGGCCGGAACCCATGTTCCCGTGAGGGATCCGCAGATCCGCTCCGCCCTCGGCAATGGCTCCCGCCGGGCTATTGCGGCCGCGGCGGCAGCGGTGGCGGTCGGAACCGGGATCGGTCTGCTCTTCGGGACTGGACATGCTCCCCTCTACGCAGTGCTGCTGGCGTCCTCGTCGGCCGCCCTGGTCCTTCCGATCATCGATTCGCTGCGCCTCGGCGGACCCGATGTCGTCGCCATGACCGCGCAGGTGGCCATCGCCGACATAGCCTGCATTGTGGCGTTGCCGCTCCTCGTGGATCCGCCCAACGCAGGCCGCGCGGCGCTGGGCGTGCTTACGGTGACCGGCTGCGCGGTGGTGCTCTATTTCGTCTTGCGCTGGCTGGAGCGCAGGGGAATCCGCGCTCGCGTGCACCAACTCTCGGAAAGCCGCAAGTTTGCCCTGGAGCTGAGGAGCCAGCTGGCCGTTCTCTTCGCCCTGGCCGCAGTCGCGACATGGAGCAATGTGTCCGTGATGTTGGCAGGCTTTTCCTTCGGCCTGGTGGTGGCCGCCGTCGGCGAACCGCGGCGGCTGGCCCGGCAACTGTTCGCCCTCAGCGACGGTTTCCTTAGTCCGGTGTTCTTCGTCTGGCTGGGTGCATCGCTGACGCTCAAGGACCTGGCCGGACATCCGGAGATGATTGCCCTCGGCGTGGTCCTGGGAGTAGGGACCCTGCTGACGCACGCCGGCCTGGCGTTCCTGGGTCTCCCGCTGCCCCTCGGGGTGTTGTCGGCGGCCCAACTTGGCGTGCCGGTTGCGGCGGCGAGCATCGGCACACAGCTTCAGGTCCTGCTCCCGGGCGAGGCAGCGGCCCTGCTGGCCGGCGCTCTAGTCACCATAGCCGCGAGCGCCGTCGCCGGGTCACGGGCGGCGAGGGCTTTCGCGCTGCCTGCAAATGCCGACGGCAGATCCGGCGATGCCGGCAGCGCCGTCGGACAGGGCGATCCGGGCGGTCCCGGAGATCCGAAAGTCTGAAAGTCCGCAGCTCTGAACGCGGGCCGGGCCCGCGGGGAACGGTCGGATGGTCACTCTCCAACGGACGTGAATTGCAGCTCCGGCCTCGTCTTTGCCATCTCGGCCAGGACCCGGGAAACCGCGTCCCGGTCCGCAGCGCCGTCGGCGTCGGCGTCGAACGTCCCGCGAGCCTCGCCGAGCACCGCATTCGCGTGCCGGACAAATCTGTCCCAGTCCCCCGCGCCCGCGCGCAGCGCCAGCAGCGGCGAAAGCAGCGCGGCCCGGCGCAGCCAGGCATCGGGCTCGCGCACCCACCGGTCCAGCACGCTGTCAGCCCGCACCCTGGCCATCATGTCGAGCCCGCCCACCAAGGGCCCGACGACGTCGACGGCGAGCGGATCCACGAGGTCCCGCACCTGCGCCTCCCGGATGAAGCCCTCCAGCCGGGTGAGGTCGGAGTTGGTCAGCAGCTTCACATTGGCCTGCAGCAGGACCACTGCGGCCAGCCGGCGCTCGAAAACCGGTGCCGCCCCCAGTTCCGAGCCCCACAATTCGGAGCCCCACAGTTCGGAGCTCAGCGCGGTGACCTGATCGTGGGACAGCCCTGGATAGCGGCGGCCGGCATCCCGGACCGTCCCGCGCACGGCACCCACGGAGGTGCCGTAGAACCGGAGGCCTCTGCCTCCTGGCTCCATTTCCAGCCGCGACTGCAGCTCGTCCGCACGGCGCCAGGAACCTTCCCGCTGCAGCGAGAGGTCGATGAACTCGCCAGCATCACTCACCCGACCATTCTTTCGTGTGGGCGCAGGGGAATGCCGTGAACACGTCCGGAGAGGTTTGCGGGTCAAGGTAACGGTCCGGTAACGTGGGCCACTGGCCGTGAAGGCCTGGCCCGAATGCAGGGCCCCGGACCGCCCCTTTTAGGGCCCGGTTGCGCCGTTCGGCGTCTGCTCGCCCATGCTCTTGCAGCAGGGCCGGATGAAGCTTCCCGCACTCGCCGCCGCCTTGGCAGCGACGGTTGTGTGTGCCAGTCACAAAGCCCGGAGGGGTCCGTTGTTCCAGAAAACGCCGTTCAAGAAATCACCGCTCAGCAAATCACGGTTCAGTCAAGCACAGCCGAAGACACCAGGCTTCAAGACACCACAGCTCCACAAACTAGCGATTGCGCTGAGCTTGGGCGCACTGTCGCTGGCCGGGTGCAGCGTCGCCCCCACCACCGGCGCCGGGGCCCCATCCCCAACCACCCAGGCCTCGGGTTCTGCCGCGGCCTTCACGTCGTCGGCGGCCACCAAGGCCTCGCGTCCTGCCGCGGCTTCCACGTCCTCGGCGCCCGCAGCGCCTGAGTCGGCGGCGCCGTCTGCTCCCAAACCCGTCGGCGGTCCCGCCGCTGCAATAGCGGATCCCGGAGTCGACGCGGCACCGGCTGCCGCCGCTCCCGCCGCCACACCGATCGCTCCGGAAACGGCGGGCGGCGCACAAGCGGCAGCCGCTACGGGGTCGACGCCGGCCGCGCCCGCTGCAGCGCCTGCCGCGGCGCCCGTTGCGGCCCAGGCCGCAGTCGCCGCGACCGGCGACGGTTCGCAAGCCGCCACCGCCCGGGGCTGGGGTGCGGTTGTTGCCGGCGACGAGTTCTCCAAGGCCGGCGCCCCCGACTCCACTAAGTGGAGCGTCTTCAAGGGAACCGGACATGCCGGCAAGGGCGTGCGGAGCCCGCAGGCGTGGTCGGTCGCGAACGGCGTGGCCACGGTCAGCGGCAACTCGGCCGGCACCACAGGCGGCATGTCGGCCAAATTTGCGCAGCAGAAATACGGCAAGTGGGAGACGCGCATGAGGACCAGCGCCAGGGACCCGAAGTACCACCCCGTGCTGATCCTGTGGCCCAACAACAACACCTCCCCCAACTGCGCCGAGATCGACTACGCCGAGGGCAGCAGCAACACCAGCCAGATCAAGTTCTTCCTGCACTACGCCTGCGGCGGGTCGAACTTCCAGACCACGGCCGCCAAGACGGTCGACACCACCCAGTGGCACAACTACGCCGTGGAGTGGACTCCGGCCGGCATCACCGGATACATCGACGGAGTGAAGACCTTCTCCGACACGAACCCCGCGCACCTGCCCTCCGTGGGCATGCATCAGACGTTGCAGCTGGACTGGTTCCCTGACGGATCGGCCACCAAGCCTTCACAGATGCAGGTCGACTGGGTCCGCGTCTACAAGTAGGACCGGCTCAGCACGCGACAGCCCCGCGCCCAATCAGGGTGCGGGGCTGTCTTGTCGCTGGCCCATGGCGCGCCGCCACCGGCCGTGGGACTCAAACCTGCTGAAGTTCCCGGGCGACCACCGCTGAGACGAGCATGGAGCCGGCCGCCGTCACGGCGTCGATGACCGGGACCCCGAGCCGGCGGCGGAGCACGTCCGCCATGCCGATGCTGCTCAGGCCGGTGCTGGCCTGGACGATCACGTCGGCGCCGGCATCAACCAGCATGTGGGCCGCTGCGAGGGCGTCGAAGATACCGGCAGGCATGAGGAACGCGTCGGGCGTTTCGACGCGCCCCTCGCCATCAATAAGCAGCATGCGTTCGCCCAGTGCGTCCGCGATCGGGCCCGGTACATGGGCGCCGAGTCCCAGGACTCCAATCCGTCCGCCAAAGGTCAGAGCAGCAGCTGCGGCTGCGGAGCCCGCCCCGATGACCGGGATGTCCACGGCCGCCCGGGTGGCGGCCAGCCCGGGGTCGGACGCGCAGCTGATAATCAGCGCGTCGGCGTCCCCTGCCATTTCCCGGGCCAGCTGGACTACCTTGGGTGCCGCAGACTCGAGCGACACCTGGTCGTAGACGCCGGACGGCTGGTCCGGAATACAGCGGGAGGTCACGGAAAACCCGAAAGCCTCCTGCAGGAGTTTCCCGTGGGCGCGGAGCAGGCGTCGGTCCGACGTCGTCATCACCCGGATCAGTCCAACACGCATGGCGTACTACCTTTCGAACGGGATCCTTGGTGCGAGGCTACCCGGCGAGTATTTCCATGTCTTTTCGGGCAGGTGACCAACACAAGCCCTGCCGCGGAATCATGCCGTGGCGCTGGCAGCCGTACACATTCTGAAGGCTGCGACACCGTAACTTGCGCATCACCTTGGCGAAAACTTCGCTCCCGTTAAGCTTGGCGGCCCGGCGCCGTTATATGGTGTGTCACGGTGGGCCGTCTTCGATCCGGGTAACTTACCCGGGTTGGGGGGAAGGCGGCAGGCCGGTTCCGGGCTCAGCCGGAACGATGATCAAAGGAATAGCCATGTCGGTGGAGCCCTCGTCCACTCCAGGACGCCCCGAAGTACAGGATCCCTATGACCTGGTGTCCGGTGCGGAATATGCCGCATCTGCCGCTGGAATCCGACATCAGGCGGTCAGGATCATTGACGCCGTCCTCGCCGACACCGCCCCGGAACACGACCGCGCCCGGGAGTTGCTCCGCCAGCAGATTGCTGCGCATCCCGGAGACCCTGAACGTGCCCTGATGGAACACCTGATGGCGTTGAAAGCTTTAGGCGTGCCCTATGAGGGGATGCCGGAAGCTGGCGGCCCGGTCCAGCCCGAGTTTGCCGCGGGCGAGTAAGCGCAACGCTTAGTTGTAGACCCGGATCCAGTCGACCTGCATCTGGCTGGGTTTGGTTGGAGTCCCGTTGGGAAACCAGTCGAGCTGCACTGTTTGGTGCATCCCTACCGTAGGCTGATGCGCCGGGTTCATGTCCGCAAACCATAGTGACCCATCGAGGTATCCGGTGATCCCGGCCGGGGTCCACTCCACTGCATAGTTGTGCCACTGGGTCGTGTCGATAGCCCGCGAGGCCCGGCTCTGGAAGTTTGGGCCGCTGCAGGCGTGGTGCAGGTTGAACCCAATCAGGGTGGTATCCCAAGTGCCTTCCGCATAGTCAATCTCGGCACAGGTGGGCGATTTGTTATGGTTCGGCCACAGGAGTATGACCGGGTGATATTGCATATCCCGCGCACTCGTTTTCATCCGGGCTTCCCAGCGGCCGTACTGCTGATGGGCAAACCTGGCGGACATGCCGCCCGTGGTGCCCGCCGCGTCGCCGCTGACGGTCACGACGCCGCCGGCCACAGCAAACGCATTCGGACTTCGGATCCCCTTGCCCGCGTGCCCCGGGCCGTTATAGACCTTCCATTTCGCGCGGTCAGGCGGTCCGGCGTAGCTGAACTCATCCCCTGCCACCACTGGTCCCCAGCCACGGACGACGGCGGCTTGGGTTCCGTCGGACACGGCGGCTTGGGTCACGCCGGACAGGGCGGCTGCCCGGTCCATCGGGCCTGCCCGGTCCAAGCCGGGCGCGGCGCCACACCCGGTGAGGGCCAAGGCGCCTACAGCGGCCAGGGCCGCAGCCGTGCGCATTGCGAACATCACGCCTCCCTCCGGTCCGGACATGTCCCGGCCACGGCATCACACATATTTGCCGAACCAGGCGAGCGTGTCGTTCCACGCCGCCGTCGCCTGCTCCTGGTTGTAGCGCGGCCCCGTGTCATTGTGGAAGGCGTGGTCCACGCCGGGATAGACCTTGAGCTCGTGCCGGACGTCTGTTTTGGCCAGCGCATCCTGGAAGGCCGGCATAGCGCCGGTGATCCGCTGGTCCAGTTCCGCGTAGACACCGAAGACGGCGGCCTTGATGGCCGTGAGTTTGTCAAGATCAGGTGCTGGTCCATAAAACGCTGAGGTCGCCAACAGGTCCGGGATCGCCGTCGCCGCCTGCCAGGTGATGCCGCCGCCAAAGCAGAATCCGTTCATGGCGATCCGCCCCTTGTCAACGAAGTCCTGGGCGTTCAGGTAGTCAAAGCCGGCCGTGAAGTCGGAAACGTGACGCTGGGCCCCGGCCTGGGTGAGCGCTCCCGGGACGGCGTCGGGGTCCATACCCGCGGTACCGCCTTCCCGGCTCAGCAGGTCCAGGGCCAGTGCCGCGTACCCGGCTTTGGCGAAGCGGCGTGCCACGTCCTGGATATGGGGTGTCAGCCCGCGGTTCTCGTGGCAGATCAGCACGGCCGGCCCGGCGGTGCCGTTTTCGGGCCGGGCGAGATAGCCGCTGATGTCTGTTCCGCCCGCAGCGAACTGCACGGTCGACGTCGTGAGTCCGGGCGCCCCCTCCGGGACGGAGAGCGGGCTCTTGGCCCCCGGCACGGCGCCCGCGGATGCGGAACCGGGCCCCGGCGAGGACGATGTCGGCGTCGGCATGGGGTCCGTGCTGCGGGGAACCTCTTCGGGCGTGCAGCCAACCAGGAGCATCGCTGCCGAGGCCGCGGCCATGCTGCCCATCATGAACGCCACCCGGCGCGTGAAGGTGCGCTGGCTCATGGCGCCGGAGCGGTAATCGTCGAAGAATTCTTCAATCAGGTACTTCTCGAACTTGCCAAGCTGGGTCATGGCGGCCTCCTCCAGTGTGCCGATCATCCTCCTCCGAAGTCGGATTTGAGGCAAGGCTCCTTCAAGGGGCCCATTAGCGGGCCGGCCACTTCACGACGACGACGCCGCGGCGCTGCGCTGGCTCGCTAGCGGCAGCGTCGCCTCATGTTGGCTCACTGGGCCCTGGTCCTTTCCGGAGGCGGAGGCGGGCTTTGATCAGCTATCTCCGCCTTTGTGGTCCGACCAGGAGTGAACCAATCTAAATTGTCGTAGGTCGCGGGGAGACTGGAACTATGGACGGCAATAAGGGGCCCGAAGTGGTTCCGGCAGGACACGACGACGCCGGCTTCGGCCGCGCCGGGCGCGATGCGGCCTCAGGGCCGGACACCGCGCCGGCGGCCGTCGAGGACCTGGTCCGCATCATGTCCGCGATCCGCCCGGCCACGGACTGTGCCGGCATCATTGACCGGATCCGGGAACTGGAAGATGAGAAGTGCGCCGCGTCCGCGGAGCAGGCACGCCTCGCCGTGGCCTTCGACCTGCTCCAGCGCCGCGCCCAGGCCAGCCAAGGCGTGCCCGCGGAGCAGCTCGGTGCCGGGATTGGCGCGCAGGTCGCCCTCGCCCGGCGCGAATCCCCGGCCAGGGGCGGCCGGCTCCTGGGCCTGGCCAAAGCCCTGGTCACCGAGATGCCGCACACCCTCGCCGCCCTGCAGACCGGACAGCTCAACGAATGGCGCGCCACCCTCCTCGTGCGCGAAACCGCCTGCCTGACCGCCGCGGACCGGGCTGTAGTCGACGCGGACCTCGCCGCGGACACGGGCACCCTCGCCGGCGTGGGTGACCGGCGGCTGGTGGCCGCCGCCCGTGCCGCCGCGTACCGGCTGGATGCGCGCACCGTCACCGAACGCGCCGCGCACGCCGCCACCGAGCGGCACGTCAGCCTCCGGCCCGCCCCGGACACCAAGTGCCATCTCACCGCCCTGCTCCCGGTCACCGCCGGCGTCGCCGTCTACACCGCCCTGACCCGGCACGCCGACGCCCTCAGGAACAGCGGGGACCCGCGGGGCCGGGGGCAGCTGATGGCCGACACCCTCGTCGAACGCAGCACCGGCACCCCCGGCGGGATCACCGGGGTCGAAATCCAGCTCGTCATGACCGACCGCACGCTCTTCCAGGCCGACGCCGAACCGGCCCGGCTCCCGGGCTACGGCACCGTCCCGGCCGGCTGGGCCCGCACACTGATCAACGGCACAGCGGCCACAGAATCCGCCGGATCCCCTAAACCCGATGGCTCGGCAGGCAGTTCCCCGGAACCCGGCGGCGGCGCGGCCCAGAGCACGGACACGGAGACAGGACATGGCATCGGGGTCGGGCCCGCCCCCGGCACGAACCCCGGCGGCATAGCCGACGGTTCCCCGGGACCCGGCAGCCCCCCAATATCCGGTGGCACGGACGGGGCTGCCGATGACACCGCGTTCGGCGTGTGGATCCGCCGGCTCTACACCCACCCCGGCACCGGCGGGCTCGTCGCGATGGACTCCCGCGCCCGGATCTTCCCGCCCGGGCTCCGCCGCCTCATCCAGACCCGGGACGACACCTGCCGCACCCCGTACTGCGACGCCCCCATCCGCCACCTGGACCACATCATCCCCTGGCACCACGGAGGAGAAACCGCCCAGGCCAACGGTGCAGGGCTCTGCGAAGCCTGCAACCACACCAAAGAAACCCCCGGCTGGACCGCCCGCCCAGCACCCGGATCCGCTTCCGGCAGCGGCGACCGGCACAGGCACACCATCGAACTCACCACCCCCACCGGCCACACCTACCACTCCACTGCACCACCCCTGCCCGGAACGCCGCTCCGCCCATCAGCAACGGATCAGCCGGGCTCCCGGCACCGGCGCCAGCTCCGGCACCAGGCCAAAACGCTCAGAAGCGCGCGCAGCCTTCCTTCGGCCGCCTGAGACCAGCCACTTCAGTCCACCGGACCCGTGGGCCGGTCCGGCCGGCGGCCCGTCAGCGTCTGGACTGCCTCTGCGATGCCCACGTCCCCTCGTTCAAGCTCTTGCATGAAGAGTCTTCCGCTCGTAATGAGGCCGTCCTCGATCTCGAAGATCGTCACGCCGCGCATGTCGAAGGGCCGCCCATCGGTGCGGGTGCCGGCCCAGGTCCATTCGCTCCACGCGGTGTTACCGTCGTCCGCGGAGCGGAGCACTTCTGCATGAAAATCGGGAACGCCAGCGAATATCGCTGCCCAGTTCGCGTGCATCTGCGCCCGTCCCACAAATGCCCTGGCCGGGTGGACCGGTTGCACGCTCTTATACGACTCATGGAACAACGCGGCGGCTGCCTCAAGGTCGTGGTCATTGAACGCTGCAAGCAGGCGCTGGATAAGTTGACTCATCGGATCACTCCTCGGCATGGCGGGGTTTCATGCACAGGCTCGTTGGCGGACCGCACCGGGGCCGGAGATCGGTCTGCCCGCATCGTCAATCTACGCCGCCGCACTCACCCACTTCCAGGCGGAACAGGTCCGGACCGATCAGGTCCAGACCGATGAGGTCCAGACGCCAATCGGTCCGGGAGTTTCTGAACTGACGCGGGCACCGCTATCCGGTGACCGTCTTGGCCGTCGCATTCCACGTCAGCCGCCCGTGCTGGAAATCCGTTGCCCGGCCGACGGATACCGTGTACGAGTCGCTCGTCGGATAACCCAGCCGGCTCTTCTCCCAGCCCATCGACGCCCACTTATTCCGGATCGCACCGGTCACCGAGTGCGCCTGGGTAGTCGGCGTCCAGTAGATCGATGCCCCGCCCGAACCGGAGAAGTGGCTGTACCGCCCCACCCTGTCCGGGGTGCCCTCCTCGTCCGTGATCGGATACCGCAGCGGGCCGGTCTCCCAGCCAAGTGCAGCCCATTTGGACCGGATGGCCCCCAGGACAAAGTGCGCCCCCGTCGTCGGTGACCAGAAGATCGAGTTTCCACCCGAACCTGAGAAGTGGTTGTAGCGCCCCACCTTGTCCGCAGACGCCGTAGTGTCAGAGGTCGGGTAGCCTAGGCCCGTCTCCCAGCCCAGCGACGCCCACTTGGCACGGACGGCCCCTGTTACCGAGTGGGCCTTGGTTGTCGGTGTCCAGTAGATCGATGCCCCACCCGCACCGGAGAAGTGGTTGTACCGTCCCACCCCGTCCGGGGTGCGCTTCTCGTCGGTGATCGGATACCCCAAGGGTCCTGTCTCCGCGCCCAGTGCCCTCCATTTGGACCTGATCGCGCCGGTCACAGAGCGCGCCCCGGTGGTCAGCGAATAGTAGATCGAAGTCCCACCCGCACCGGAGAAGTCACTGTACTTCCCCACCTTGTCCGGCGACACTTTCTCGTCCGAGGTCGGGAAGCCGAAGGGACCACCGGCGCCGCCCTCGGCCCTGTACCGCTTGTAGATCTCATTGAGGACTGCATGGGCCCCGGTCTTGGTTGACCAGCAGATCACTCCTCTGGTGTAGTCCTGGCACTTGCCTACTCCCACGGCATACTCCGCGGTCAGCGACCGGCCGAGGCTCGACCCGGGGCGGCCTGCATTGATCTTCCACCCGTAAGCAGCGATGGGGTCATCGGTACCGTTCCCGGTGAGCATGACCTTCTGAGCAGCTTGGCCGTCGTCCGCAGTGATCAGGTAAAAGGTCTCGCTCGTCCCTGCTTGCCCGACGGCCGTGGGCGCGAAGGTCACCGTCTGGTACGCGGTTTCACCGGCGGGAATTTTCAAGCCCTCGGAGATGGGAGTCGTCGTGGAGAAGACGCCCTGTGGCGCTTTCGCCTTCGTGATGGTCATCGGGACGTTGCCGGTGTTCTTTATCTCGAAAGCCCTGGTAACCGACGTCCCGGCGGGGACGTCACCGAAGTCCAGGGAGTGCGGCATCTCCAGGTGCGCCGCGCCGGCCACGGCGGTCGCGGCCACCTTAACGGTCACCTTCCCGCGGTCACTGGCGACGACGAGCGTATCGGCCACCGGGCCCGCCAACGTGGGACTGAACGTCATGGACACCGCAACCGATGCGAGCGGCTGGATCGTCTGCCCCACAGCCGGCACCGTGCCGGGGTCGACCCGGAGCTGTGCGTTTGCCGGAAGGGTGACCCCAGTGATCTTTGCCACGGTTGTGCCCGTGTTGACGATGTTGACAGTCTGCCGGCTGACAGTTTTTGTCGGCACGTCGGTGAACTGGATTACGGCGGGAGTCGCGCCCAGGCCCTCCTTCGTGCCGACGCCGTGGACGCCGATGAGATCGGTCTCGCCGTCGGCCGTTTTGACCGTCAGCGTGCCGTCGGCCTGGCCCGGAACAGTCGGAGCGAAGATCACGGGCACGGTCATGCTCGCGCCCTTGGCCAACTTCCGGGGCATCGTGAGCCCGGTTCCGATCTTGAACGGGGCGCGCGTCGTGATGGAGCTGACTGTTACCGCCCGCGATGCGGTGATCGTTACGCTCCCGGTCACGGAGGTGCCAACCTTGGCGGTACCGAGGTCGGTGTTCTTTGCCCCTACCGCTGACGTAGTCGGGGCGCCGAAGCCCAGGACGTGCCCGTCCCGGGTGCCCACGTATACGCGGCCCTTGTCAGTGGCCACCGAGGAGAACTTGGACCCTATACCCAGTGGGGCGCTAAACACTTCCTTGAGGTTCCCCGTATTGTCCGGTATTGCCCGGTAGGCGCGCAGCTCCGCATCGGCCCCGGTACCTGCGCTGACATAGACCACCCAGACAAGGGCGGAGGACCCGTCTGTGCCGGTGGAGGTCACCACCGGCGAACCGGAGCTGAACCCGAACGTGCCGGCGGAGGTCCCGACGGAGGCGAGGCTGACCCCGCCCGCCGCGCTCGTCACGATCTTGAACGCGCGAAGGTACCCGTTGCTCTCGACGACGTAAAGGTAGCCCCCGTTGGTGGTTCCGAGAAACCCGGGCTTTCCCCACACTCCGCTGTACGGACCGGCCTTGTCCAGGACGGCGTCGGTTCCACCCGGCCCCTGCGCCATGCCGCCCAGGTTGTCCCGGTCCAGCAGGTACATGGTGCCATCTTTACCGATTTGGGCCAGCAGGTGCGGGTGTGCCGCGGTGCCATAGCCGTCCGGGATCGCGACGGGAGCGCCGGCGCCCAGATCGGCGTCGTTTCGGTTCAGTTTCGCGTTGTCGGCCGGGCTGAAGAAGTCGGTGGGTTTCAGATTGCCGTCGGTGCCGACTCGGAGCCGGACCACCGCCTCCGCCAGAGTGCTGGGGGGGTTCGATCCCGGCCCGGGCTTGGGGGAAATGCCGTTCCCTGTGGTGAGCAGGATTTGGCCGGGGCCGTCGGACACCAGTCCTCCGCCGGATTGCCAGATCCCGCCCTCCGCGTTGGCGTTGCCTGATTCGGTCGCCCACATCGTCGTCTGCCGGCCTGCGGTCGATACGCCGACAACATAGCCCACGAACGGGGTGTAGTCGCAATGGCTGGCAAATCCTGCGTAGACCACGCCGTTCAGGAGCAGCAGCCCCGGGCGCTGCATCGCCGTCATCGGGTTGAACGGGCGGGCGGGGTCACTTGTCGGGGCGCCTTGGATGGTGACGGGGAATCCGGGCTTCTCCGCTCCGGTCGCCACGTCCAGGGAGTGCATGTACCAGTGCGGGAATTGCTTGCTGGCCCCGTCATTCGTCTTCGCGAGCAGGAAGATGCTCCTTGTCGCCGGGTCGTAGACCGGAGTGGACGTGATTCCAATGTTGGGCGTGAGGTCACCGCAGTTAACGGTCGACGCCGGCCACGCCGGTCCGAGTTTGCGGGTCCACTTGGCCGCACCTGTGGCGCTGTCCAGCCCGTACACGGCATTGTTTTCCGTCGCGGCAATCACGGTACTGCCTACTACGAGCGGCTGGGCGTAGACCTGCCCGTCCACGGTTGCAGAGAACAGTTTGCCGAAGTTCGATGATGCGACGGCCGACGGTGAGAGCCCGGGCTCGTCCTTGTCCCATCCGGTCCGCAGGGAATCGTTGGCGATGGTCCTCACGTCCGCAACGGCCGTCTCGCCGACGGACAGCGCAGCGAGTGTGAGCGTTGCCGACAGCAGCGAAGCCCATGCGCCTCGGGACCATGGCCGTTGTCGGGGCAAAGTTGCGTGGATCGTGGCCGCCCGGTGCTTCCGGGGATGCGGCGTCCTACCCGTGCGTCCATCGCGAAGAAGGCCCTTAAAATGGCCGGACGACACCCGAGATTCCGTTTGATCATGCATGGCTGAGACCAGTTTCTGACCACTACATTGACTTTATTAACCCAGTACCCTGGAGCCTAGAAGCGGGGTTTGAAGAGCGCGCGAGTGATTGCTACTCAACTTCGCCGGGGCAATGCCCGTATTCCTCCGGTCGCTACTTGCCCGCTGCTTGGGCAAACGCGACTGCCTACTTGCCTCCCGGAAAACCACGTGGAGATGCCCCACTTCGCGAGGCTCCGCAACGCATCATTTTCGGCCGACGGGTCAGCGGCCGCCCATGGCGGGGCATGTGAATACGGGGTGATCCGAGCGGACCCCAACGGGGGCGAAGCCGGAGTGCGGGCGCCGGACTCCGTACCGCGCCGCGTTAGGCTCATCCCATGTCGCCCGATCGATACCTGCACCAGCTTGCCAGCTCCCTGGACCATCTCGGCACGCTGGCCCGCCAGCCGGAAGACAGCCTTGCCCGCGCCGTTCCGGCATGCCCGGGCTGGACGCTCGAGCAACTATTCGGACATCTCGGTTCAATCGAGCGGTGGGCCGCCACTGTGGTCAGTGAGGGCACCTTCGTCCAGGAACCGGCACCGCCCGCCGAGGGCGCCGCGGCCTGGTTCCTCGAAGGCACGGCACCCTTCCTCGAGACGATGACGGCACTTGACCCCGAGAAACCCTGTTGGGACTTCGGACCGCCGCCGCACAACGCCCGGTTCTGGCTTCGGCGCCAGGCCCACGAACACGCCATCCACCTCATCGACGCCTGCCAGGCGCTTGGCCTGGCAGTCCCCGCCCTGGGTGAGGACTTCATGCTCGACGGCGTCGACGAGGTCCTCGCGATGTTCGCGCCGCGCCAGCTGCGACTGGAGCGGATGCCGCACCCGGACAAGGCGGTGACCTTCCAGGTGCCCGGGGCCACCGCCTGGACACTGGGCCCTGATTCCGCCGTGGCATCGATTTCCGCCCCATTGCCCGTGATGTACCTCGGGCTGTGGGGCCGATCCAACCTGGAGGATACCGCCCTCATTGAGGGTGATGCCGCTGTTGCCCTGCGCGTGCTTCGGGGTCCGCTCACACCGTGAGTCCCGGATTGCAGGCTTAGGATACGAACACGTCCTGGGAAGCTGCCGATGCTTCAAACCTCGCCTAATGCTTTCGTGACCACCTGCCCGAAGGGCACCCAAACAGATGTCAGAGCACGCCACAACCGGAACCGCAGATCCCGCCGCGCCCGCTGCGAGGTGGGGAATCCTCGGCACGGGGTTCATCGCCGGGCTGCAGACGCCGGACCTGATCGACAACGGTTCATTGGTCCAGGCTGTGGGCTCCCGGAACCTGGCATCGGCGCGGGAGTTCGCGGCCCGGTTTCAGATCCCCTCGTCCCATGGAAGCTATGAGGACCTCGTGGCTGACCCGGACGTGGATATTGTCTACATCTCGACGCCGCACCCGTTCCACCACGAAAATGCCCTGTTGGCCCTGGACGCCGGCAAACACGTGTTGATTGAAAAGCCCTTCGCCATGAACGCCTGGCAGGCCCGGGAGATTGTGGAGCTGGCCGAGTCGAAGGGACTGATCGCACTTGAGGCCATGTGGACCCGCTATCTTCCGCACATGGTCCGTATCCGTGAGCTGATTCGATCCGGCGCGCTGGGCGACGTCCGGACGGTGATCGCGGACCACAACCAGAATCTGCCCAAGGACCCGACGCACCGCCTCAATGACCCGGCGCTGGGCGGCGGAGCGCTCCTGGACCTGGGCATCTACCCCGTGTCCTTCGCCTTCGACGTCTTTGGAGCGCCGGTCAGCATCCGGGCAGCGGCCAGTATGACGGAAACCGGTGTTGACCGGCAGACCGCCATGATTTTCGAGTACGGGGACGGGCAGCAGGCCGTGCTGCACTGCGCGCTGGATACTGCAGGGCCAAACCAGGCCTCGATCATCGGAACCGAAGGCCGAATCGAGGTCCCGTCAGTCTGGTATACGCCGTCGGCCTTCACCCGGTACGACGCCGACGGCAACGTCGCTGAGCGCTTCGATGAGCCTGTCGCAGGCCGCGGAATGCAATACCAGGCGCGGGAAATGGAGCGGCTCATCGCGGCGCACGCCACTGCCAACGACATCCTGCCGCCCCGGCAGAGCGTTCAGGTCATGGAGGCCTTGGACGAAGTCAGGAGCCAGATCGGCCTCGCCTACAGCAGCGACGAGAAGTCAGGCTGGAGAGACTAAGCGGCCCAGTTCTGGGGCGGCACTGGCCGGCGCCGCTTAGCCACGTCCGATCAACTCAGCCACGCGATCGAGCTCTTCTTCCAGATTGTAGAAATGCACGGCCAACCGGATCCTGCCCTCGCGGACCGACGCCACCACGTTGGCCTGGCGAAACCGCGCCATGACCGCCTCGGCATCGCTCACCGGCACGGAGACGATGGTCGAGCGGTGCTGCTCGGTGAAGGGCCGGAAGGCGGAGCCCTCCGCGGCCAGCGCATCCTGCAGGCGAAGGGCGAGCCGGGCGTTGCGATCAAGCAAGGCCGTGATCCCGAACCGGCGGAAGATGCCGAGCGCCGCCTGCTCGGCCAGGGCGGGAAACCACGCCAATGAGGCGTCGAGCTTCGAGGCCGTGGGTGAGAGGTCCATAGCCGGCCCGTAGAAGCTCTCGGCCGGCTTGCGGGCGGCCTTCCAGCCCGGGCCGATGGGCTGGAGACGGTCCAGCAGCCCGCTGCGGACATAGAGGTAGCCCATGCCCCTGGAACCGAGCAGGAACTTGTGGCTCGCGGCGGCCAGGAAGTCCACGCCGTCGCGGACCACGTCCAGCGGCACCGCGCCTGCCGCCTGGCAGGCATCGACGAAAAACCAGGCGCCGGAGCGGGCAGCGACCCGGCTGAGCGCGCCCAGATCGGCCCGGTAACCGTTGGCCGAATGAACGGCGCTGACGGCGATCAGGCGGGTGCCGCCGTCGGCCGCCTGAGCAAACGCCTCGGCCGTCACGCCGTCGCCGCCCGGAGCCACGGCGCTGACCTCGTAGCCGCGCTGCCGGAGCATAAGCCAGGGATAGTAGTTCGAGGCGAATTCGTTCTCGGCGACCACGACGTTCTCGCCGTGCTTCGCGGGCGGCAGGTTGGCCGCCACTATCCCGGCGGCTGAGCTCACGGCCGGAACGATTGCGATCTCCCCGGCAGTGGCGCCGACGATCTCCGCGAACATGGCACGGGCGTCCTCCCCCGCCCGTTCGGCTTCCATCCAGTCGAACCGGCCGGCAGACCAGCGCGCGGCCGCCAGTTCGTAGGCCTCCCGGGCGGGGGCGGAGCCGACGTTCGTGGTCGCGGTGTTGAGATAGATGATGTCCTTGAGCCCCGGGAAGAGCTGGCGGATATCGGCGGCGTGCATGGCAGCGGGCGCCCTAACCGTGCCCGTGCGCGGGGTTCAGGCCTTTCGCGTAGGCGGCCTGCCCCACGTGCTGAAGGCAATCGGCAATGGTGCTGACCAGCCGTACCCCGAGCGTGACGGGCGGGTCCCAGCGGGTGTCGACGATGCGGTCGAAGTCGTCGTCGCCGAGGGTCTTCAAGAATTCCACAGTCTGCCGGTGCACAGCGTCGTAGTATTCGAGCAACAGCTCCGGCGGTGCCTGCACCGCGTCCACCTGGCCGCTCGTATGGCCGTAGCCGGTGTCCCGCTTGGAAAGAGGCAGGTCGAAGCGGGCAGCAAACCCCTGCGAGGTCCAGACCTGGTCCAGGCCTGCGGCGGAGGCCACTTGCGCGTCCTCGACCCTGCCGAGGTGCCAGATGAGCCAGGCCATCGAGTTCCCGCTGCCTGCGGGCCGTCGGAGCAAGGTGGCATTGTCGACCTCTGCCAGGGCGGCGGCCACCGTCTCATGGATCCGGCCGAAGGCGTCCAGCAGCAGTTCATTGGATTTCATCGAGTCCCCTCGCTGTGCATGATCGGAGTGCTGTGCATGATCGGTGTGCCCCATGCTTGCACGGAGGCCGCACTGCCGGATAGGGCCGAGCGTCTGGGTCTCCACGGCTCACGCTAAGGCACAGCCGGCGGCCACCCGGCCGGGCACAGTCCGCGAGGTCTTGGCAGCTGCGACACCCGCGCCTACCCTTACGAACTATGAGCAACTTGTTGCCTGTAGCGCAGCCGGAGCGACTAACAAGCAGTCGCTGGGAACGCCGGGACAAGTTCCATCTCGCGGGCATCACCGGCTTCGTCATCCTGCTCAATGTGGTCGGCTGGAGTGTGCTGACGCTCGTCGTGGCTCCGCAGAACTTCGCGCTGGGCCGCTCCGGCGTGTACGGGGCCGGGCTGGGCGTTACCGCCTTTCTGCTGGGAGTGCGGCATGCCTTCGACGCCGACCACATCGCCGTCATCGACAACACCACCCGCAAGCTGGTCGGCGAGGGAAAGACCGCGCTGGGGGTGGGCTTCTGGTTTTCGCTGGGCCACTCGACCGTCGTCTTCGGCGCTGCGCTGCTCCTGGCCTTCGGCGTGAGAGCGATGGCGGGCAGCGTGCAGAACGAGGACTCCGCCCTGATACAAACACTGGGGCTGGTGGGAAGCGCCGTCGCCGGCACGTTTCTTATCCTGATCGGGCTGACAAACCTGGTCTCGGTGATTGGCATCGTCCGGGTATTTCGCGGGATGCGGACCGGCGAACTGAACGAGGCCGAGCTTGAGCATCAGCTCAACAACCGGGGCTTCCTGGCCCGACTGCTCGGCGGAACAATCCGGCGGGTCGACAAGCCCTGGCACGTCTATCCGGTCGGTCTGCTGATGGGCCTGGGATTCGACACCGCGTCCCAGATAGCCCTGCTCGTACTCGCGGCCGGTTCCGCGGCCTTCTCCTTGCCCTGGTACGCCATCCTCGTCCTGCCGGTACTGTTCGCCGCCGGAATGAGCATCTTCGACACCGCCGACGGCGTGTTCATGTCCAGGGCTTACGGGTGGGCGTTCCTTAAGCCGGTCCGCAAGGTGTTCTACAACCTCACTGTCACGGTGCTCTCGGTGGTGGTGGCCTTGGTGGTCGGCATTATCGTGCTGCTCGGGCTCGTGGCGGAGAAGCTGGGAATCGAATCAGGACCGGCAGCCACAATCGGGTCGCTGGAGCTGGAAAACGTCGGGTACATCGTTGTCGGACTCTTCGTGGTCATCTGGCTGATCGCGCTCGCCGTCTGGAAATTTGGCCGGATCGAACAGCGCTGGAGCCAGTCCGGCGCCAGCTGAGACCCCTCCCGGCATGGTCAGCAGTTGGGCGAGTCGAACTCGTAGGCCCCTGAATCGGCAGCTGCCGTACCGTTGCAGTCTCCGTCCTGGGGCACCGCAAGTCCGGCGAGGTCGAAGGCGGAAGGGCTCGCTCCGGCGCGGTCGATGGCCGGGCTGGCGCTGGTCAGGTGGAGATCGGCCGGTGCGTTCACGAATCGTGCCGACGCAGTGGTGGAGGTGCTGTTCGGCACGAAGTTGACCGGACCGTTGAGGACGTTCTGCCTCTCGGTCCAGCCCGAGCCGTTGATCCACAAGGAGTTCTTGACACCTGCCAGGATGTTGCCGCGGATCACAGTCGATGAAGGGCAGCTCGCATGGCAGACGATCGCCTGGGACTGCGGCCCGTTCAGGTAGACGGTATTGAACTCAAAAACGGTGCCGTTCGTGGGCCCGAAGGAGGTCCCTGGTCCGCGGGCGATCAAGCCTTTGGCCTGGGCACAGTTTGCCCCACACGTCGACCGGACAAGGTTGTAGCGGTAGGTGTTGCCGTCCGCAGTCCCGGAGGACCTCCCAATCTCGGAGAAGTTGTTGTTGTCCAGCGACACATTGTGATGAACGTAGTTCCGGTTTCCGTTGTAGATTTCGAAAGAACCGCCGTCGCGGTTGTAATCGTAGGAAAACGCCGTGGAGCCGCTGACCGTGTTGCCTGAGAGTTCGTTGTCGTTGCCGTTGATCAGCACGCCGGAAGCGCCGGAGTCGTCACTGCAGTTCACTGCCTGGGGTGTTCCGCAGTTCGTGCCCTGCGTCAGGACGTTCATGATGTTGTTGTTGGTCAGTACGTTGCCGGTGTATTTCCCAAAATCGGACCCGGTTCCTGCCTTGATGCCCACGGCGTTGTTGGAGGCGCTGGAGTTCCTGACCGTGTTGCGGTCGCCGGTGATGCTGATGCCGGCATAGCCGCAGGAGACGCCGCGAAGTCCGTCAACTATGGTGAAGTTTCCGTTGATCCTGATGCAGTTTCCCGATTTGCCGCCCGTTATGGTCGGGGCGTTGCCGGTCCCGTAGCCGTTCAGGGTGATGGGTGCGGCATCAGTACCGCTCTGGGTGGTCACAATGCCCCCGGTCCAGGTGTCGCCCTTGCGGAAACTGACGGTATCGCCGGGCTTGAGGACGATCGAGTTGATCTTTGACAGCGATTTCCACGGTGCCGCGCTTGAGGTCCCCGCATTGGTGTCGCTCCCCGAGGCACTGACGAAGTACGTGGTACCCACGGCCTGGGCCGGCGCCGAGAGGCCCACCACCAACCAGCCGACAGTGAGGAGGGGCGTGAGTACGGCTGTCATGAAGGCATTGGTTTTCATCGTGATCCTCGCGGGTTTGCTGGTGGACGGAGGAAAGCTCCGCGACCTTGAGCTGCGCCCGCTACGGCCCTTTGACCATGAATCCAGACTCAGGCTCGGGTCATCCGCCGAACCTACTGGGCGCAGGTTGTAGAAAGCTGGGGCACGGTCCGCGGGCCGGCACGGTCCGCGGCAGCCTGCGCTCTACGCCGCCGCAATCACAGTCCGTGTGATGAATCGCTCACTCACCATGGCCTTCGGTGGAGTTCCCGATTCTCCCGGCATGACCAGCGCCACGGACGCATCCGAGCCGATCTCTTCAGATCGGATGAATTATCGTGGCGCACAAGCGTGATTCAAGGTTGAAAATTCGGATTTTGTGGGCCAAACGCCTTGTTGGCAGAATTTAAGGCTTGGGTGCGGACGATGTCCGCACCCAGTTTTGCGGAAGCGCTTCCGTGACGATTCCAGCCACCACAGGGAGCACGATCCATGATTTCCGTCAGCCGGGTTTCTAAAAGCTACGGCTCCGGGCCGACGGCGGTCCGGGCCCTTGACGACGTCTCACTCTCCGTCGCCCGCGGCGAGATCTTCGGCGTCGTTGGCCAGAGCGGCGCCGGTAAGAGCACGCTGATCCGCACCATCAATTTCCTGGAGCTTCCGGATTCTGGCAGTGTCAACGTCGATGGCCGCGAGATGACCACGCTGTCCGGCGCAGAACTGCGCCACGCACGGCACAACATCGGCATGATCTTCCAGCACTTCAACCTGCTCAGCAGCAGGACCGTGCAGGCGAATGTAGAACTCTCATTGGAGATCACCGGCGCCGGGCGCGCAGCCAGGCGGACACGGGCACTCGAGATCCTCGAACTCGTGGGCCTCCACGGCAAGGCCTCCGCCTACCCCGCACAATTGTCCGGCGGACAAAAACAGCGCGTCGGCATTGCCCGCGCGCTGGCCTCCAACCCCTCAGTGCTGCTGAGCGACGAGGCGACCTCGGCGTTGGATCCCGAGACGACCCGGCAGATTCTTGATCTCATTCGGAAACTGAGCAAGGACCTTGGGCTGACCGTGCTGCTCATTACCCATGAGATGGACGTAGTGAAGCGGATCTGCGACTCCGCCGCCGTCATGAGCGGCGGGCGGATCCTTGAGCAGGGGCCCGTGGAACAGTTGCTGACGACGGAGAAATCACTGTTGGGCCAGGCGCTGTTCCCCATGGGAGAGATCCCGGAGACGCCCAGCGCAATCGTTGACATCACCTTTAGCGGAGTGAAAACCGACCGGCCCGTGATCGCCCAGCTGGCCCGCAAGCACGGCATCGACGTCGGAATCCTGGGTGCCGCGGTTGAAACCATCCGCGGGCTCCAGACAGGACGCACCCGGCTGGAGCTGCCGGGGGACGAGCGGACCGTGGCCGCCGCCTTGGCCGATCTCCGCTCCCAGGGACTCTTCGTGGAGGTAGTCAAGTGATCGACCGTAACGACCCCTACTTCTGGTCGGACCTGCTGGACACGATCCTCAAGGGCGCAGGTGAGACTTTTTACACCGTGGGCCTGAGCTTGCTGTTCACGGTTCTTTTCGGCCTGGCCGCCGGCGTCCTGCTCGTGACCACCGAATCCGGCGGCTTGCTGGCGAAGCTCTTCGGCAGCCGGGCGCTCGGGTTCATCGTCAACCGGGTGCTCGACGTCGTGGTGAACATTGGCAGGTCCGTCCCGTTCATCATCCTCATGATCCTGCTCATTCCGTTCACCCGCCTGTTGGTCGGATCCTTTATCGGACCGACCGCCGCCATTGTCCCTTTGACGATCGCCGGCATTCCCTTCTTCGCCCGGCTGGTGGAGATAGGAATCCGCGAAGTGCCTGTGGGACTCGTCGAAGCCGCCCAGTCACTCGGCGCCAGCCGGTGGACCATCCTGACCAAGGTCATGGTGGCCGAGGCCGTCCCCGCCCTGGCGCTCGGGCTGTCCACCACCGTGGTCGGACTCATCGGCTACTCCGCCATGGTGGGCGCAGTGGGCGGCGGCGGCCTCGGGGATGTCGCTTTCCGCTACGGCTACCAGCGTTATAGCCCGGAGTACATGTTCGGCGTTGTCATCCTGCTGGTCCTGCTGGTGCAGGTATTCCAGTCCCTGGGCAACTTCGCGGCGCGGCGCCTGTCCCACCGGTAGCCGCCGCCCGCACCGCCCCGCAAACCCCCGCCCCAAAACCCCATCCCATTCTGCGAAAGAGTTCCAATGTTCCGTGCACAAATCCTGAAGGCCGCCGCAACCGGCGCGGCCGCCATCCTCGCCCTGTCCGCCTGCGGCGCGAGCACCGCCAGCCAAGGCGGCGCCGCCGAGACCATCAAGGTCGGTGCCCTCGCGGTGCCCGCCGGGGACATGCTGAAGCAAGTCCAGCGGGAGCTCGCCCCCAAACAGGGCCTCACCGTGGAGTACAAGGAGTTCAGCGACTACAACACGCCCAACGCGGCCGTGAGTGACGGCGACATCGACGCCAACCTGTTCCAGAACACCACCTTCATGGAGACCTATAACAAGGCTTCCGGCAAGAACCTCGTCAGCGTTGGCAAGGTGTACCTGCCGCCGATGGCCCTGTACTCCAATGACGTGGCCAACCTCGCGGACCTTCCCGACGGCGCCTCGGTCGCCATCCCCAACGACCCCACCAATGAGGCCCGGGCCCTGAAACTGCTGGCGTCCAAGGGACTGATCGAAGTCAGTGACAAACCGATCACGCTCAAGGACGTCAAAGCCAACCCGAAAAACCTCCAGTTCACGGAGATCGAAAACGCCAGCCTGCCTCAGGCCCTCAATGACAAGGACGCGGCAATCGTGACGCTGGCATTTGCCCTTCCCGCCGGCCTGAGCGCCGACAAGCAGCTGCTGGTCGAGGGCAAGGACAGCGCCTACTACAACGTCCTGGCCGTGAAGGCGGAGATGAAGGATGATCCGCGCGTGCAGAAGCTGTACAAGATCCTGACCTCGCAGGACATGAAGGATTTCATTCAGTCCAAGTTCAAGGGCCTGGTGATCCCGGCCACCTGACCGGCATCTGACGCCGCTTCCCCGGTCCTCCCCCGGACCATCCGATTCGGGTGAGGTGCAGGCCGGGGAAGCGGCCCTATGGTCAGGGCATGGGACTAATAC
Source organism: Arthrobacter sp. P4_F10 (assembly GCF_056401435.1). NCBI lineage: Bacteria > Bacillati > Actinomycetota > Actinomycetes > Micrococcales > Micrococcaceae > Arthrobacter > Arthrobacter sp. P4_F10. Next base: position 36,800 of record NZ_JBFUJJ010000010.1, on the reverse strand, counting down.
GGCACCGGCGTGACGAACCCAGCCGCCAGCGGTATCAGATGCGCGAGAAACTGCTGTCGATTGGGGATGACTTCTGGATCGAAGACGACCAGGGCAGACGCGCCTACAAGGTCAATGGCAAGGCCGTCCGCATCCGGGACACTTTCGTCCTGGAGGACGCGTCCGGAAACGAGGTGGCCCGCATCCAGGAGCGCAAGCTCTCGATCCGGGACAAGGTCTCCGTCGAGCGCGGCGACGACACCGCAGCGACGGTCCACAAGGCGTTGATCGGGCTCCGGGACCGCTTCACCATCGACGTGAAGGACGGCGCCGATATGAAGGCGCACGGCAACATCGTCGACCACGAGTACGAAATAGAGCGCGACGGCCACACGGTCGCCACGATCTCCAAGAAATGGTTCCGCGTTCGTGAGTCCTACGGCGTCGAAGTCGCGGAAGGCGAGGACGTCCCGCTCTTCCTTGCGATCACCGTCGCCATCGACTCGTTGACCTAGCCTGTTCAGGCACCATGGCGCCCAGGAAACGCACCGGATCCCTACTAGCCTCGACCCTTTGGAGGCTGTTCTGGTTCTTGACCGCGAGCGCGGTCTGCGGTGTCCTGGCCGCCAGCCTCCTGGTCCCCACCGTGGCCGCGACCGGCGTCGCCGTCAAAGAATCAATCGTATTGTTCAACAACCTCCCGTCGGAACTGACCGTTGATCCGCCGTCGGAGTCGACCAGGGTGCTCAGCGCCGACGGAAAACCGATCGCCACCTTCTACGCGGAAAACCGTGTTAAGGTCAGGCTCGACCAGATGTCCCCGTACATCAAGGATGCGATCGTCGCGATCGAGGACCGCCGCTTCTACGAACACTCCGGCATCGACCCCCAGGGGATTCTCCGCGCGCTGGTGTCCAACCTGACCAACGGCGGCAGGCAGGGCRCTTCCACACTGACCCAGCAGTACGTCACCAACGTGCTCAATGAATCCCTCGTGTCTGCCGACAGGGGCGATCAAATTATCCTCAACGGGCAGAAGAGCATGGCCGACAAGATTCGCGAGATGAAGCTCGCTGTCGCATTGGAGAAGAGGTTCACCAAGGACCAAATCCTTGAGGGATACCTGAACATCGTGTTCTTCGCCCGGGACGCCTACGGCATTGAAGCCGCGTCCCGCTACTTCTTCAACACCACGGCCAAGGACCTGACCCTGCCGCAAGCTGCCCTGCTCGCCGGCCTCGTGAACAGCCCCAGCTTCTACAACCCCGACGTGCACCCGGAAAACGCCGTCCAGCGACGCAACCAGGTTCTGGGCAGAATGCTCAGCCACGGCGCCATCTCGCAGGCGCAGCATGATGCCGCCGTCGCCGCCCCGGTGGATCTTACGATCACCCCCGGGAGGCAGGGATGCGCCGGCGCGGAAATGGCCCCGTACTTCTGCGACTACGTTTCCCACCTCATCCTCAACAACCCGGCCTACGGCGCGGATGTTGCCGAGCGCGAGAGGAAGCTGTTCCGCGGCGGCCTCACCATCAGCACCACCCTGGACAGCCGGCTCCAACTGGCCGCGCAGGAGCAGGTCGATGCCACTGCCGGCGCCAACCCGGACAAGTGGGGCGCCGCGATGGTCTCGATCGCGCCCGGCACGGGCAAGATCCTGGCCATGGCGCAAAACACCGTCTTCCTCCCGGCGCCCGGGAAATTCGATACCCAGCTCAACTTCAATGTCGATTCCAAGGATGCCAACGGCAACGATCTCAACGGCGCCGGCGGGTTCCAGCCAGGCTCCACCATGAAACCGTTCACGTTCGCGGAATGGCTCAACGAGGGCAAGTCCCTGGCCGCCATGGTGGACGCCTCCCGGCGGTCCTATCCCCTCGGATTTCGGTGGAGGTCAAGCTGCGGCAGGGTGCTCGGTGCGTACAGCACGAGCCAGAAGCATCTCGGCGCGGCGGACGATCTCCAGAACAACGACCCGGGATATTACCGCAGCATGCGCGTGGACTACGGACTGTACAACTCCATCAACACCGCCACCTTCGCCGAAGCCGCCCAACTCGATTTTTGCGGCATCCAGAAAATGGTGGACGCCGCCGGGATCCACAGCGGCGTGGACAACGCCCGGGTGAACATGCACCAGCTGGGCAATCTGCTCGGTGCCATTGGCGTGGCCCCGCTCCATCTGGCCAATGCGTTTGCCACCTTCGCCAATGACGGCAAGTACTGCACACCCATTGCCATCACGGCGGTAACGGACGCGGCCGGACAGAAGCTGCCGGCCGAGACCAGCGCCTGTCATGGTGCGATCAAGCCCGAGGTCGCCCGCGGTGTGAACGCCGTGCTGCAGGACGTGCTCAAGCGCGGGTCCGGCGTTTACATCAAGCCCAAGGTCCAAGAACGGTTTCCGACCGCGGCCAAGACCGGCACCTCCAATACCAACGGCGCCACCTGGGTAGTGGGCTACACGTCCGGCCTCGCCACCGCTTCCTTCTTCGGCGACGCCCTGGAAGGCCAGAAGCGGCCCGGCCAGAACATCACCGTCAACGGCAAGTTCTACAAGGCCATAGACGGGTACATGCTCGCCGGCCCGCAGTGGGCGAACTACATGTTGCAGGTCGCCGGATACTACCCTGCCGCTGCCTTCCCGACGCCGCCGGAGTCCATGACCCGGACGCAGTCCACGCCCCGGACCCCGTCCGCGACCCGGACCCCGTGCTTCCCCCGGTTTGATCGTGCGCCGTGTCGTTAGATTTGGCCCGCGATGTGCTGGACCTAAATCCGCACCCTATGCCATCGGGCCCGGAGCCTCTATCCTCTTGCCATGAGAGACCGGGGCAATTTCCGGCGAAGTGAATCGCGACACCGCACGCGAGTGGCTCGTGAATACTGACAGCGCCCAGCCGCATGACAATTACGACGCGTTCCTGTCGAGGCTGGACGCCGCCACAACGAGCCTGAGCACCCGGGCCGCGTCGCTGGACAAAGCACTGGCAGCCGTTTCGCTCCTCTTGGGTCCATCTGAGTCCGCCGTCCGGAAATGGGAACGACGGCGCCATTACGTCAGTGCGCAGCTCGCCGCACACTCCGGGTCGCCCCAGTCCTACACCGCGCTGTGCGAGCTCCACGTTGTGGCAGGAAAGATGGAATCGATGCTCCGCGGCCGTGTCCAGCGTGTCACCGAAAAGCTGGCCGTCATGCAAGGGCGTCGCGAGGCCATCGACAAGTCACTGCTGGAGCTTGAGCTGAGCAGAATCAAGCTGACGTCGTCCCGGACGCTGTCTCAGGACCGCGAAAAATTGAGCAGCATCTTTTCTGAACTCGCCGGCTCCACCGTGGCCACCGGAGCCATTCCCGATATGGGTTTGCTGAGCGATCTCAAGGAAGCACGCGAGGCAATCATCCTGGCCGAGGCGCTCATGGAAGTGAAGGGGTACTAATCATGGAAATTTCTAGGCGAGATCAGCCCCGAAAGGACATCGTCGCTGTTGTTCGCTGGTCAAAGAAGCCGGGCGAAAGCCCTGTAACCAAGTTCATCCTGTCCAGTATTTTGGGATTGATCCTGTGCCTGTTCCTGATGATCTTCGTGTCCATCCTCAGGAGTTTCGGTGCCTTGGTGTTGTTTACCCTCATCTTCGCCGCCCTTCTTACGGTGCGCACGGTCACGGCCCAGAGACGCTTCCTTCGCGGGCTGACGAAGAGGATCAATGACACCCTCGCCGAGGTCACCAGCAGCCCTGGCGACCAACTCTCCGTCAGGCAATTCCGGCACATGACCAAGAGCGGCGAGCAGCTTCCGCTCCTTGTCAGCGGCGTACCCGGGTTGAACCTGCATGTGGCCCGGGCTTCAACGCTGGAGAAACATGCCCCCGAGAAGTGGGTTGCGGTCTTCACGGTGATCCCTCCGGAGAACGGGACCGCGAGTTTCGACCGCCTGGTTGCGGCGGCAATCGACGCCGGCCACGGAACCACCAGCAGTAGCGCCGCCTAGCGCGCTCCGACGAAGGCCGGCCGCCGTCGTCAATCCCAGCCCAAGGCGGGCCGGAGGTCGCGGGAAATCGCCTCGAGCAGACTGACGTTGAAGTCCACGCCGAGCTGATTGGGGACGGTGACCAGCAAGGTGTCTGCCGCGGCCACGGCCGCGTCCCGGGCGAGCTCCTCCACCAGGCGGTCGGGTTCACCGATGTAGCTACGCCCGAAGCGCGCCAGCCCGCCGTCGAGGTAGCCCACCTGGTCCCGGGCGTCGGCCTGCGCGCGCAGCCCGAAGTATCGCCTGGATTCGTCATCGATCAGCGGAATGATGCTTCGCGAGACGGACACCCGCGGTGTGCGCGGGTGTCCGGCCGCTGCCCAGGCCTCCTGGAATCCCGCGATCTGCTCGGCCTGCAGTTGGTCGAAGGGAACTCCGGTGTCCTCCGTCAGCAGGGTCGAGGACATGAGGTTCATACCCTGCTTCCCGGCCCACCGGGCGCTGGCACGGTTTCCCGCACCCCACCAGATCCGTTCCGGAAGCGTTGCTGACAGCGGCTGAATCGGGACCAGCCCGCTGTGCCCGCTGACCTGCGGATTGGCCACGGCAAGGCCCGCCCCGGAGATGGCGTCCCGGAAGCGCTCGGTATGCCGGCGGGCCATGTCGGCGTCGGACTCTTCCCCTGCCGGGAGGTGTCCGAAGGCCTCGTAGCCGGCCAGCACCGTTTCGGGCGAACCGCGGCTGACCCCGAGCTGCAGCCTTCCTCCACTGATGAGGTCGACGGCGGCGGCCTCCTCGGCCATGTAGAGCGGGTTCTCGTACCGCATGTCAATGACTCCGGTGCCCATCTCAAGGCGAGAGGTGCGCGCGGCAATCGCTGCAAGCAGCGGGAACGGCGAGGCCTGCTGCTCGGCGAAGTGGTGAACCCGGAAGAACGCGCCGTCGACGCCGACTTCCTCCGCAGCCACGGCCAACTCAATTGCCTGCAGAAGGGCGTCCCGGGAGGAACGCACACGCGAACCGGGGACGTCGCCCCAGTGGCCGAAGGACAGAAACCCGATCTTTTTCATAAGAACTCACACCTTCTCATGAGAAACCGGACTTGTGGAATGGAGGGCGGATCCGTTTTACACGATCCGGGCGGCCGCGCTCAGCCGGCCAAGACTCAGCCGGCTAAGAGAGGGCCCCGTCCGCCTTCACGGCAAGGACGGGCCGGTCCGCCTGCATGAGGATGCGCTGGGCGTGGCTGCCCAGGATGAATTTGCCGACCTGTGAGCGGTGCCGCAGGCCAATGACAATCAGGGATGCGTTGACTTCGCGGGCGACATCAAGGAATTCATCGGCGAGGTCGTCACGGTACGGCGGCTGGATCACCGTTGCCCTGATGCCGGCCTCCGTGGCCCGGCGGCCGGCCTGCTCCAGGATGTCGGAGGCGGCAACGGACTTATCTACCAGGGCGCCTTCGCGTGCGGAGTTGACGATGACCAAGTCTTCATTCCTGAGCATGGCTTCGGCAATACCGGCGGTCAGCGCGGCCTCCCCTGCCGGTGTGGGGACGAAACCGACGATGATACTCATACCTTCTCCTTGATTTTCGTGGTGATGGGCTGTTCGCTTTGTGCCGTCGTCCGCTTCGCCAGCAGAGTCCGGATGCCCGGGAGCACGGCTACCAGGACGAACACGGTGAGCAGCGTCGCGGAGATGGGGCGGGTGAAGAAGCCCGTGGGATCGCCGCCGAACACGAGTAGTGAACGGCGCAGCGAGCTCTCCAGCAGGGATCCGAGGACGAAGGCCAGGACCAGCGGACCGGGTTCAAAGCCGAACTTCTTCATCAGGTACCCGACGATCCCAAACACCACGACGAGCGTTACATCGAACATGCTGTTGTTGATGGTGTAGGCACCGAGCAGTGTAATGAGGGCGGTGACCGGGGCCAGGATCGCGGCCCGGACGCGGAGGATTTTTACGAAGATTCCCACGAGGGGCAGGCTCATGATCAGCAGCAGGATGTTGCCGATGTACATGGAGTTCACGACGCCCCAGAACAGCCCGGGGTCCTGCTCCACCAACTGCGGGCCCGGCGTCACTCCCTGGATCAGCAGGGCACCGAACATCAGGGCCATGGTGGCGTTGGCCGGGATTCCGAGGGTCAGCAGCGGGATGAACGACGACGTTGCAGCGGCGTTGTTGGCGGTTTCCGGTCCGGCGACGCCTTCGGGGGCCCCCTTGCCGAATCGTTCCGGCTGCTTGGCGCGCTTCTTCTCCATCGCATAGGAAGCCATCGATGCGATGGTGGCGCCGCCGCCGGGCAGAATGCCGAGGAAGAACCCGAGGACCGAACCGCGGGCGATCGCGCCGGAGGCCTGCTTCAAGTCTGTGCGTGACGGCCAGACGTTGGTGACCTTGGACGGTGCCTTGGCGGCGCGGTGACGCTCTTCGAGGTTGTAGAGGATTTCTCCCAGGCCGAAGACGCCCATGGCGATCGGCACGAAATCGATTCCGTCGGCCAGCTCCAGGTTGCCGAACGTGAAGCGGCTTTCGCCGGTGAAGATGTCCCGGCCGACCGTTGCCAGCAGCAAGCCGACGGCGGCGGCGATGAGTGCCTTGGTCTTGGCACCGTTGCTGATGGTGGCCACCAAGAGGATGCCGAGCAGCGCGAGTGCCGAATATTCTGCCGGACCGAAGTCGAGGGCAAAGCTCGCCACGACGGGGGCGAGGAAGGTCAAGCCGATGATAGAGGCGGTCCCGCCGATGAACGAGCCGATGGATGCCAGGCCGAGTGCGGTGCCGGCCTTCCCCTGTTTGGCCATCTGGTAGCCGTCGAAGACGGTCACCACCGACGACGCTTCGCCGGGAAGCCGGAGGAGCACCGAGGTGATGGTGCCGCCGTACTGTGCGCCGTAGAAGATGCCCGCGAGCATGATGATGGCGGTGACGGGTTCGACGTTATAGGTCAGCGGCAACAGGATGGCGATGGTTGCCGCGGGCCCCAGACCGGGCAGGACACCGATCAACATGCCGATGACGACGCCGATCAGACAGTACAGGAGGTTGCTCGGCTCCAGGACAACGACGAATCCGTTGATCACGGGATTTAGAAAATCCACGGGGTTCTCCTAGAAGAGGTGGGGAATGGAGGTGTTGAGTGCAAGGACGAAGATTCCGTAGAACGCCGCCACGACGATCGCGCTTACCAGCAGGGTGGAGCGCCACGTTTCGCCGCCGAGGAAGCGCATCCAGATGACACACAGGACGAGAGCGGGCAGTTCAAAGCCGATGGCCGGCATCAGCGCGACCATGGCGGCGAGGGTGACGAGCCCCGTGAGGGGTGCGGCGGACATGCGGGTGAACTTCTCCGCGTCCCGGTTGTGCCGCCCGAGGATCAACTGGAAGAGTCCCAGGACCACCATGACGCAGCTGATCATGAACGGCCACAGCCCGGGTTCCGGCGCCGCCGGAGTGCCCAGGCCCATCGCAACGGACAGGACCATGGCTCCGGCGCCGACGCCGAGGACCACCAGGGAGGACGCCGCATTCGCCAGCGCTCCGGCGGCGGGCGGCTTCTCGTCCTCCCACTGCGCTGCGAGCTGCTCCGGCGTCAGGTCCTCCAGCAGGTCGTCGGCAGGAGTCTCGGCGGCGTCCACGCCGGAAGGGGCGGCCGGGCGGCTTCCCCCTCCGGCGGGCACTGCAGGTGATGACGACACTGGGATCACTTCGTCCCGCTGAGGCTGATGTCGTACTTCTCCACCAGCGACTTGTACTTAGCCGCGTAGTCCTTCCACTGGGTGACGACTTCCTCGCCGGAGATTTCCTTCGGGGTCAGCATGTTCTTCTTGTTGAATTCCTTGTACGAATCTGACTTGAAGGTCTCCTGGATGGCAGCGAGCAGCTTGTCCTTCACGTCCTTGGGGGTTCCCTTGGGAGCGGCGACGGCGCGGTACTGCGCCACGGGAACGTCGTAACCGGATTCCTTGGCCGTGGGCACGTCCGGGAGGAAGGAGTTCCGCTCCTCCGAGAACACGAGCAGCGGTGCGACCTTCCCGGCCTTGATCTGCGGCATGGCTTCGCCGAGCTGGATGGTGGAGACTTCGACCTGGTTGCCGAGGACCGCGGTGAGGGCTGGCTTGCCGCTGTCGAACGGAACATCGGTGCCCTTGACGCCGGCCTGCTTGAAGAGGACGGTCTGTGCCAACTGGCTGCCGGTACCCACGCCGGTGGTGCCGAAGGTGATATTGCGTCCGGCTCCGGTCAGGTCCTTGATGCTGTTGAAGCCGGAGGCCTTGCTGGCCACCAGCACGTAGTCGTCCTGGGACAGGCCCGCGATGATGTCCAGGTCGTCAATGTTGACGGCCTCATCCGCGGTGACCGCCAACGGGGTGATCGTGACCAGGGACGCCGTGACCAGCAGGAGGTTCTGGCCGTCGGCAGGCTTGCCGGCCACTTCCTTCGTGGCCAGGGCGCCGTTGGCGCCCGGCTTGTTCACCACGGGCATCGGGGCGCCGAGGGTTTTGGACGCGCCCTCGGAGATGGCGCGGGCAATCAGGTCGGTGCTGCCGCCGGCGGCCTGGCCCACGGTGAGGCTTACGGGCCCGTTCGGATATTTTGAAGAATCGGTACTGCCGCCGGCAACATTGCCGCAGGCCGTCAGCGCCAAGAGCGTGACGGCCGATGCCGCTCCAAGTACGGTGCGGCGCGAAGGGAAGTGCATCATTGAAACTCCTCATTGATGGTCAGGGCCAGCGCCCCGGAAGCATGTGAACCGCGTCACTGCCGGTTCGCTGTGTCGAGTGTAGGGAGCGGCTATGATGCATGTCTAAGCCCAAATATGCATCGAGTGATACCGGGAAGGCATCATGTTTACCTTTGACCAGCTGGCAGGATTCATCGCGGTGGCAGAAGAGCTTCACTTCGGCCGCGCGGCGGAACGGCTGAACATGACCCAGCCCCCACTGAGCCGGCAGATCCAAAAACTGGAAAAGGCCGTCGGCGCCGAACTGCTGGAACGGGACAACCGGAAGGTCCAACTGACCCCGGCCGGAACCGCCTTTCTGGAGGAAGCCAGACGGTTGCTGGCCCTCGCGGAACGGGCCCCTGTCACCGCCCGCCGCATCGCGTCGGGCCGCTCCGGMCTTCTGCGCATCGGCTTCACCGCCGCCAGCGGGTTCAGTATCCTGGGGCCGCTGCTGGAGGAGATTTCGGCGATCCTCCCCGACGTCGACGTCGACCTGCAGGAAATGGTGACGGGCGAGCAGATCCAGGCGCTCGAAACGGGAGAACTGGACCTGGGGCTGGCACGCCCACCCTTCGACAAGGAGGTTTTCGACTCGCGGCTTCTCTACCGCGAATCCATGATGGTGGCCGTTCCGGCCGGCCACCCCCTGGCCCGCCGCGGCGGCATTGTCAGGAACGAGGACCTCAAGGACGAGGCCCTGATCATGCATTCGCCGCTGCAGGCCCGGTACTTCTACGACCTCGTGGTCCGCATGGTGCCGGTGCAGCACGGCAACGTGGTCCACACCGTAAGCCAGATCCTGACGATGGTCTCGCTCGTGGCGGCCAAACGTGGCGTCGCCTTTGTGCCCCGGTCCGCCACGGTGCTGGGCATCCAGGGGGTCGAGTTCCTCCCGCTGGCCAGCAGCCATGGCGAACCCGTGGAGCTCCACGCCATCTGGAGCCGGAAGGTGAGCAATCCCGCCCTGTCACGGCTTCTCGGCAGCCTGGACTTCCAACTGGACTAGGAGCCGCTGCAATGCACTCAAGGTATCAATGCATTCAATAATGCACTTGGACAGGCATGAGGCACCAAACCTAGTCTGAAGGGGAACCGCACTTCCCCGCCGACTCGGCGCTCACCCGGAGGACCACACCGTGGCAAAGTACACACCCCAGGATCTGGCGAACGTCCTCAAGGACGGCCTGCTCTCCTTCCCCGTCACCTCGTTCGATGCACAGCTGCAGTTCGACGAGGAGAACTACCGCAAGCACCTCGCCTGGCAGGCCAGCTTCCCGGTGGCCGGCCTCTTCGCGGCCGGCGGAACCGGTGAAGGCTTCTCGCTGACCCCGTCCGAGTCCGAGCGCGTTGTCCGTGCCGCCGTCGAGGAAGTCGGCGGCACCGTCCCGGTCCTCGCCTCCGCCGGCGGATCGACCGCCCAGGCCATCGAGAACGCCCGCGCCGCGGAAGCGGCCGGCGCCGAGGGCATTCTGCTGCTCCCGCCCTACCTCACAGAGGCGGACCAGGGCGGCCTGATCGAACACGTCAGCGCCATCTGCCGGTCCACGTCCCTCGGCGTCATCATCTATAACCGTGCGAACGCGATCTACAAGGACACCACGGTCGCCACCCTGGCGGACCGCCACGAGAACCTCATCGGCTTCAAGGACGGCGTGGGCGACCTCGAGCACGACGCCCGCGTGTACGCCAAGCTCGGCGACCGCCTGTTCTACCTCGGCGGCCTCCCGACGGCGGAGACGTTCGCCCTCCCGCTGCTGCAGCTGGGCATGAGCACCTATTCCAGCGCCATGTACAACTTCGTGCCCCAGTTTGCCCTGGACTTCTACCAGGACGTCCGGAACCAGGACCGGGTGGCCGTGAACCGGAAGCTGAACGAGTTCGTGATCCCCTACCTGGATATCCGCGACCGGGTGAAGGGCTACTCCGTCTCGATCGTCAAGGGCGGCCTCGACGCGATTGGCCGCTCCGCCGGCGGGGTCCGTCCGCCGCTGCAGAACCTGGCACCCCAGGACCTCGCAGACCTCAAGTCCCTCATCGCCACCGTTTCCTAGGAGGACGCACCGTGACACTCACCGGACGCTCGATCATTGCCGGCCAGGCCGTCGCCGGGGACGGCAAGACGGCGTACGCCTTCAATCCCGCCACCAACCTCCAGCTCGAGCCCGGCTATACGCTGCTCACCGAGGTACAGCTGAAGGACGCCACCGCAGCGGCCGCCGCAGCCTACCCCTCCTTCAGCACCCTCGACCCGGAAACGCACGCACGGTTCCTCGAGGCCATTGCCGAGAACATCGAGGCGATCGGTGAGGAGCTCGTCACCCGCGCGGGCCTCGAGACCGGGCTGCCGGCCGCGAGGCTCCAGGGCGAACGGGCGCGCACCACCGGCCAGCTCCGGCTCTTCGCCGGCGTCGTCCGCCAGGGCGACTTCCGCGGCGTCCGGATCGACCCGGCGTTGCCGGACCGCGCTCCCCTGCCGCGCGCCGACATCCGCCAGCGGCAGATCCCGCTGGGGCCCGTCGCCGTTTTTGGTGCGAGCAACTTCCCACTGGCCTTCTCGACGGCGGGCGGCGACACCGCCTCCGCCCTCGCCGCCGGCTGCCCCGTGGTCTTCAAGGCCCACAATGCGCACCCCGGCACCGGCGAACTCGTCGGCCAGGCCATCGCCAAGGCCGTCCGCGACACTGGGCTACACCCCGGCGTGTTCTCGCTGATCTACGGTCCGGGCAGCAGCATCGGCCAGGCCCTCGTCGCCGATCCGGCCATCAAGGCCGTCGGCTTCACCGGCTCGCAGTCCGCCGGCATCGCCCTGATGCGCACCGCCGCCGCCCGGCCGGAACCCATTCCGGTCTATGCGGAAATGTCCTCGCTCAACCCGGTGTTCGTCTTCCCCGGCGCCATCGTCGGCAACGCCGAAGAAATTGACGCGCTCGCCCGGCAGTACGTCGCGGCCGTCACCGGCAGCTCCGGGCAGCTGTGCACCTCCCCCGGCCTCCTGTTCGCCCCTGCCGGTGCGGCCGGCGACGCCTTTGCCGCCGCCGTCGGCCGGGCCGTGTCCTCCTGCGCCGGGCAGACCATGCTGACCGCAGGCATCGCCGGGTCCTGGAACGCCGGCGCCGAAGCCCTGGGCTCCGCCGGGAACGTCAGCGTCGTCGGGGAGGGCACCGAAGGGGCAACGCAGAACGCCCCCGCTCCCGCCATCTTCGGCACCAGCGTTGCCGAGTTCGTGTCCAACCCCGTGCTGCACCAGGAAATCTTCGGCGCCGCCAGCCTGGTGATCCGCTATTCAAGCACCGAGGAACTCATTGGCGCCGCCAACCGGCTCGAAGGCCAGCTCACGGCCTCCCTGCAGCTGACCGAGGCGGACTACCGCGCGGCGGCACCGCTCATTCCGGTACTGGAGCAGAAGGTCGGCCGGATTATTGTCAACGGCTGGCCCACCGGCGTCGAAGTAGGCCACGCCATGGTGCACGGCGGACCCTTCCCCGCCACTTCGGACACCCGGACCACATCCGTGGGTACCTTGGCGATCAACCGGTTCCTGCGGCCCGTCGCCTACCAGAACCTGCCGCAGGAACTGCTTCCGGTGCCGTTGCAGGATCCCAACCCCTGGCGGCTGAACCGCCGGATCGACGGCGTCGTCGAAGATGCCGCAGCAACACAGAAAGCAGAGGTCAACGCGTGAGCACTCAGCCCACCATTGCCCACGTTGAAGTGGTTCCGGTCGCCGGGCACGACAGCATGCTGATGAACCTCAGCGGCGCGCACGGCCCGTTCTTCACCCGCAACATCGTGATCATCACCGATTCGGACGGCCGCACCGGCCTCGGCGAAGTGCCGGGCGGGGAGAAGATCCGGACCACCATCGAGGAGGCCGGCGCGTTCCTGGCCGGCCAGCCGGTGGCCCGCTACCGATCCCTGCTGCGGGACGTCGCGGCGGAGTTCGCCGACCGCGACGCCGGTGGCCGAGGACTGCAGACCTTCGACCTGCGCACCACCGTCCATGCCGTCACCGCGGTCGAATCCGCCCTCCTTGACCTGCACGGGCAGTTCCTCGGAATTCCGGTCGCGGAATTGCTCGGCGACGGCCAGCAGCGCAGCTCCGTGCCCATGCTCGGCTATCTGTTCTTCATCGGTGACCCCGGCCGGACGGATTTGCCGTACCTGGTGGAGGATGCGCCGGCGGACCGGTGGGAAAAGCTCCGCCGGCAGGAAGCCATGACGCCCGAAGCCGTGGTGGCCCTGGCTGAGGCAGCCCAGGAACGGTACGGCTTCAGCGACTTCAAGCTCAAGGGCGGGGTCCTCTCCGGTGACGCCGAGGTGGATGTGGTGACCGCCCTGGCCAAGCGCTTCCCGGAGGCGCGGATCACCCTCGATCCCAACGGCGCCTGGCTCCTGGACGAGGCCATCCGCCTGGGCAAACGCATGCAGGGCGTTGTGGCCTACGCCGAAGATCCCTGCGGCGCGGAAGGCCGTTTCTCCGGACGCGAGGTCATGGCCGAATTCCGCCGTGCCACCGGGCTGAAAACCGCCACGAACATGATCGCCACGGACTGGCGCGAGATGTCCCACGCCATCCGCAGCAACGCCGTCGATATTCCTTTGGCGGACCCGCATTTCTGGACCATGCACGGTTCCGTCCGGGTAGCGCAGATGTGCGCCGAATTCGGTCTGACCTGGGGATCGCACTCGAACAACCACTTCGACATCTCGCTCGCCATGTTCACCCACACCGGGGCAGCCGCCCCAGGCGAGATCACGGCGCTGGACACGCACTGGATCTGGCAGGACGGCCAGGGGCTCACCAAGGACCCGCTGCAGATCAAGGACGGTGCGATCCAAGTTCCGGACACTCCCGGCCTCAGCATCGAGCTGGACCGCGACGCCCTGGACAAGGCACACCAGCTGTACCTGGAACACGGCCTCGACGCCCGCGACGACAGCATCGGCATGCAGTACTACATTGACGGCTGGTCCTTTGACCCCAAGCGGCCCTGCCTCGTTCGCTGAAGCAATCCCGGGCCGGGACAGGCACGTCAATGTGAAGAGCTAGGGTAAGGGCGAATTTTGGTCGGCGTGGTCTCCGGGATCCTAATAGTGTCCGCCGTGATCGCCGTCGGATATCTCACGGCCCGGCTCCGGATCCTCGGACCGGAAGTCCAGGGCGCCCTGACCCGCACCGCCTATTACGTCACCAACCCGGCGCTGCTGTTCACGGTGGTGGCCGGCAGCGACATCCGGGCCGCGCTCGGAACGGATGCCCCGCTGGCGCTGCTCTCCGCGGCGGCAGTGGGGCTGCTCTATTCCCTGCTGAGTTTCCTGTTCTTCCGCCGGCCGGTGGCGGAGACAGCCGTCGGGGCGATGGCCAGCAGCTACGCGAACGCCAACAACATCGGGATCCCCGTCTCCCTCTACGCCGTGGGAACGGCCCAGCACGTGGCTCCCGTGCTGTTGGTGCAGATCCTCGTCCTGGCACCGGTCTATTTGACCGTGCTGGGCCTCGCCTCGGGATCCAGGATCTCCTGGCAGAAACTGCTGCTCCAGCCGTTCGCCAACCCCATGATCATCGCCTCCGGCCTCGGCGCGGCCGTCGCACTGACTGGCTGGACAGTTCCGGAACTGCTGCGGAAACCGATCGACATGCTCGCCGGCGGCGCCGTCCCCATGGTCCTGCTGGCTTTTGGACTGTCCCTGGCCGGCAAAGCCCCGCTTCAAAAGGGCGACGGGCGCACGGAATCGCTCGTCGCCACCTTCCTGAAGATCGCCGGCATGCCCGTGATCGTCTGGGCCCTGGGCCGCTTCGCTTTCGGCCTCGAGGGGCAGCATCTGCTGGCCCTCGTGATCATGGGGGCGCTGCCCACAGCCCAGAATGTCTTTCTCTTCGCGTCCCCGTACCACCGCGGCGTGATCGTGGCCCGGGACGTCATCCTGTGCACCACCCTGCTCTGCTCCGGTTCCCTGCTGGTCATCGCCTGGCTGCTGGGCTGACTGTGGCGAACCACGAACCACACTTGTTATACAAGTAGATAACTTGTAACCTAAGTTGAGCGGGGCGGAGTTGCCTCGCCGGAACTTCAGGGAGAACCATGACCAGCGTTGATCTCATCCGCCACGTAAAGCTGTCCACGGCCAGGCTTCCACTCGCCGTCCCGATCAGCGACGCGAAAGTTTTCACCGGGCGCCAGAAGCCCATGACCGAGGTCGTGTTCCTTTTCGCCGAAATCACCACCGAGCAGGGACACAGCGGAATCGGCTTCAGCTACTCCAAGCGAGCCGGCGGCCCGGCCCAGTACGCGCACGCCAAGGAAGTGGCCGAGGGCATCATCGGCGAAGACCCCAACGACATCGGCAAGCTCTACACCAAGCTGCTGTGGGCCGGGGCCTCCGTCGGCCGCTCCGGCGTGGCCACCCAGGCGCTGGCCGCAATCGACGTCGCCCTCTACGACCTCAAGGCCAAACGCGCCGGCCTGCCGCTGGCCAAGTTCCTGGGCTCCTACCGGGACTCCGTCCAGACCTACAACACCTCGGGCGGCTTCCTGAACGCCTCCCTGGACGAGGTCAAGGCCCGCGCTACCGCCCTCCTGGACGAAGGCATCGGCGGCATCAAGATCAAAGTCGGCCTGCCGGACACCGCCGAGGACCTGCGCCGCGTTGCCGGCATCCGCGAGCACATCGGCTGGGACGTGCCCCTCATGGTCGACGCCAACCAGCAATGGGACCGCGCCACCGCCCTGCGGATGGGCCGCCGGCTGGAGGAATTCAACCTCGTCTGGATCGAGGAACCGCTCGATGCCTACGACTTCGAAGGCCACGCAGACCTCGCCCGCGCCCTGGACACGCCCATCGCCACGGGCGAAATGCTGGCCTCGGTCGCGGAGCACAAGGGACTGATCAACGCCAACGGCTGCGACATCATCCAGCCCGATGCGCCGCGCGTCGGCGGCATCACCCAGTTCCTGCGCCTCGCCGCCCTGGCCGACGAGCGCGGACTGGGCCTCGCCCCGCACTTCGCCATGGAAATCCACCTCCACCTCGCCGCCGCCTACCCGCGCGAACCGTGGGTTGAGCACTTCGATTGGCTCGATCCGCTGTTCAACGAGCGCCTCGAAACCAAGAACGGCCGCATGCTGGTCCCGGACCGTCCCGGGCTCGGCATCTCCCTCAGCGAGCAGGCACGCGCCTGGACCACAGAGTCAGTGGAATTCGGCAAGTAACCTTGAAGCCATGAGCCGGAACCTGACCGCGGACCTCGCCAGCGATCTTCGCCGCCGCATCGTCGACGGCGTTATCCAGCCGGGCGCGAAGCTGCCCAGCGAAAACACCCTGATCAGCGAATTCGGCGTCAGCCGCACCGTGGTCCGCTCGGCCCTGACCAGGCTGCAGGCGGAGGGACTGGTGGAAACCGAACGTGGGCGGGGCAGCTTTGCGCTGACCCCGCCACCGGACGGACCGCAGCAGTCCTCCGGGAGCCGCCCCGTGGCCAGCCTGGAGGACCGCCTGTGGCAGCTGGAGTTCCGCATCGCGGTGGAGTCCGAGGCCGCCGCCCTCGCCGCCCGAAACCATACAGACCGGCAGCTGAAGGCTGTCCAGAAGGCTTTTGAAGACTTCATGGACAGCGCAGCGCACCCGGCACACGCCATGAAGGCTGACTACGAGTTCCACCGGGCCATTGCCGCAGCCTCCGGAAACCCCTTCTACTCCGACTGCCTCGAATCCCTGGGGCAGACCATGATCGCGATGCCCCGCGCCCGGCTCGTGGGCGGGGGCGAGCACGATGCGCGCGGGCATTTCGATCAGGTGGTACAGGAGCACCAATCAATCGTCGCCGCCATCGCGGAATGCGACGGACCGTCGTCGGCGGCGGCAATGCGCAGCCATTTGGCAAACTCCCGACGCCGGCTGCGCGCCACAGCTTCCGGCAACGGCTGACCCTGGCCTCTGGCCTACAACGGGGCCATCCAGTCCCTCAAGGTATCCAGCGATGCAAATTATGTGTTGGACGGGCATTACCGCCGCAGAATAAAGTGAAGAATCGCTGTGGTGAGGGCCACATCAACTGCCCGCCGCGGCCGACCAGCTTCGCCAATTCAAAGGAAATCTCCATGCAGTCTGTCGACAACGCTGTCACGGACGTGGTCTTTGCCACGAAAAAGTTCTTCAAGCGGGTACTGCCCATCATGCTCGTCATGCTGGTCTGCAACCAGCTCAACCGGTCCAACATCGGCTACGCGCAGGAGCACCTGCAGGCCGACGTCGGCATCGGCGCTGCCGCCTACGGATTCGGGGCCGGGCTGTTCTTCATCGCGTACGCCATCTTCGAACTGCCCAGCAACGTGATGATGGAGAAGTACGGTGCCAAGGTCTGGCTGGCCCGGATCATGGTCAGCTGGGGCATCGTCTCCTTCCTGATGGTGTTCGTGCAGAACGAGACCATGTTCTACGCCTTGCGGTTCCTGCTGGGCGCCGCGGAAGCCGGGTTCTTCCCCGCTGTCATCTTCTACTTCGCCCGCTGGGTACCCGCCGGGCAGCGGGGCAAGGCGACGGCGATCTTCATCGCCGGCTCCTCGGTTGCCGCCGCGCTCTCCGGTCCGATCGCCGGAATGCTGCTCAGCCTCCACGACGTCCTGGGGTTCCGCGGCTGGCAATGGCTCTTCGGCTTCGAAGGGTTGCTGTCCGTGGTGGTCGGCATCGCCGTGTTCTTCGTCCTTGACGCCAAGATCGAGGACGCCAAATGGCTGACGGCGGGCGAAAAGTTTGCTCTCACGGCGGCGATTGCTGAGGAGGACGCCCAGCACGCCACCGCCACGAGCGGGAAAATCAACCGCTGGAAGATGCTCCTGAACCCGCAGATTCTCCTTCTCTGCGGCATCTACTTCGCCGTGCAGCTCTCCATCTACGCCAACACCTTCTGGCTGCCCAGCATCGTCAAGCAGATCCCAGGAACCACGGACCTGAGCGTCGGATTCCTCTCCGCCATCCCCTGGGTCTGCGCCGTGATCGCCATGTACTTCGCGGCCAAGTGGCAGGACAAAGCCAAATCCAAGCGGCCCCTTCTCGTGGCTGCGCTCCTGGTCGCCGCCGTCGGCACCCTCGCGGCCGCCGTCGCCACCCCCGTACTGGCCCTGGTGTTCCTGGCCATCGCCGCCATGGGATTCAAGAGCGCGTCACCGCTGTTCTGGACCATCCCTCAGTCCGGCCTGCACCCCGTCATCCTGGCGCCGGCCATCGCCATCATCAACTCCCTGGGCAACCTCGGCGGCTTCGTGGCCCCGTTCGGATTCGGCATCATCAAGGAACAGACCGGCAGCGTCATACCGGGGCTCTTCGCCCTCGCCGCGGCATCAACAATCGCCGCCGCGCTGGTCTACTTCCTCAAGGAGCGCAAGACCGAAACCGCGGCGGAGCCCGTGGCTACGCCCGCGGAGGCATCGCCGTACGCCGTAGCCGCCAAATAGTTCCGGACGCTAAAAAGGAAGGCAGGCACCCTAAGGGGCGCCTGCCTTTCCGTCGCCCCATGCCGCCCTCAGTCTCTCTTGCGTGCTTCCTGCAAGTGCCGGTCGAGCTTTTCTTCCGCTTCGCGGCGGCGTTGACCGACAATGCGAAGCTGCTGAGTGATCGGATTTCCGTAGCCATCAACGTCGCGGTGATGCGTGCCCTTCATACGCTCGGGGCCAGAGGGCAAGGTCGCCCGCGGTTCAGTATTTTCGCCCATATCGGGATGATCCCACAGTGCCCGCCGGCTGAAAAGGACTGTGATTGCCGCGAAAAATGATCCGTGCGGACGACGTCGGGAACTGGCACAGACGGGCATGTTCCCGTGTCTGCGGGTGGCTTCACTCCGGGGTCGTGTCCCGATGAAGGTCCGAGTCGAGGGCGTGGGCGCTGGCCAACGTGGCCAGCAGGCTCCCCAGCTGCGCAGACTGTTCGCTGGTGAGCGGGGCCAGGAGTTCGGCTTCATGGCGTTCGGCGATCCCGCGCAGATTTCCCAGGATCTTCACGCCCTCGGCCGTCAGCCGAAGCTCGTAGTTCCGCCGGTCGGTGCGGCTGCGCACCCGCGCGACCAGGCCTCGCGTTTCCAGCGAGTCGATAAGTGGAACAACGCGGCTCGGCACCGCGCCCAAGCGGTCGGCGAGGGACCGCTGGCTAAGCCCGGGGGTGCGGCCCAGCAGGCGGAGGACGCCCGCGTCGCTCGGAGTCAGCCCGAGCTCGCGTGTACGCTCGGCGAAGCGTGCCGAAGCCAGCGCCCCGAGCTGGGACAGCAGAAAAGCGGTTCGCTTCGACCGCGACGGATCCGGTGAGTCCATGCCCCAATATTACGCTATTGACAGAATCATTCAACGGATGAATCATTTTAGTTGTGACGTAACTACGTGAAAGAAGCGATCATGACTGACCTATCCCCCCACCCCACCTCTCCAACGACACGATCCGGCGGCCCCAACCCGGGCATCCTGGCGGCCGTGAGCCTGGGACTCACGGTCGGCGGCCTGCTCAGCAGCGCGATCCTCACGGGCGGCCAGACCTTCGTCTCGCCGTTCTCTCCTGCCAGCCAGGTCGCGGCCTTCTTTCACGGAAACCCCGATGCGGTGCGGCTCGCCAGCTTTTTCCAGTTCGGTTCAGCAGTACCGCTGGGCATCTTCGCGGCCACCGTTTACGCCCGGCAGCTCCGGCTTGGCGTGCGCGTCCCCGGGCCCGCGATCGGTTTCTTCGGCGGCATCACCGCCTCGGTGTTCCTCATGCTCTCGGCCGCCGTGGGGTGGGTCCTGAGCCGCCCGGAAATCACCACCGATGTGCCGCTGACCCATGCGCTGTCGTTTCTCGCGTTCATCACCGGCGGCGTCGCCTTCGTCGTTGGCCTGGGGCTCCTCGTGGCCGGAATCGCCGTCCCGGCGCTCATCCTGCGCTTCGTGCCGCGCTGGCTGGCCTGGGCCGGCCTCGTCATCGCCGCCTTGGCCGAGCTGAGCTTCCTGTCCATGGTGATCGAGCCGCTCCAGTTCCTGTTGCCCATCGGGCGGTTCGGCGGACTCCTCTGGCTTGTCGCGGTCGGATTCCTGTTGCCACGGAGCCGGGCAGCAGCGAACCGACAGGAAACCTGAGCATCCGCCTGAAGTGCGGCCGGCAGTAACCGCAAGACAGCCCGGCTTGTTCCTTCTGTATTTCAAAAGAGCGTTACGCCCGTAAGTTCGGCGAGTTTGTTGGTGAGCCTGTCCTGAAAGGCCGTGTCGTTGACCTCCGGGGCCGGTTTACGCGGCCGGCGGTGGTGCCAGTAGCTGCCGGAGACCAGGGCTGCGGGGTCATTGCTGACGGCGAGCCAACTCTGGGTGTCGTGACCCATGGCCAGGTCGTCAGGGGCGCCGGCTCCGCCCATCTTGGTGGCTACCCAGCCGGGGTCAACGGAGTTGCTGAACACATCGGGCCAGTGCCGGGCGACCGAGGCGGCGAGCGCAGAAACATGGAGTTTGCTCTCGGAGTAGGCCGCGCTGGCATTCCAGCGCCGCTCGGTCCAATCGATGTCATGGAGATTGCCGCTGGCCCCATGGTGCATGCCGCTGCTGATGTAGACCAGGCGGCCGGGCCGTTGGATCAGTGCCGTGAGCAGGTAGGGGGCGAGAACATTAACCGCCAGAGTGCGGGAGTGTCCCTCCGGCGTCGCGACGCGCCCCGGCGCGAGGTAGACACCGGCGTTATGGACCACGGCGTCCATTCGTCCCAGGGCGTTGACCTGTTCGGCGAGGTCCCGCGTTTCGACGGCGCTGCTGAGGTCACCAACGACGACGCCGGCCGCTTGCGGGGCGAGGTCATCGAGGGCGGCGGCACGTGCCCTGGTACGGGCGTGCAGCAGGACCTCGTGGCCTTGATTCAACAGCGTCCGGGCGGTGGCGAGTCCGAGTCCGTCGGTCGATCCGGTGATGAAAATGCGAGCCATGGGGATGGTCCCCTTCGTGGTTCCGGGTACGTCCCGACCACCTTAAGCCCTTGACTCCAGAAACGGATCACCGCGTGGCCACGCGGGCACGCGGACTTCTGAATCGTTGCGTTTAGGTTCCGTCCCCTGACAAGCCGCCGAGCCCGGCCAGATCCGCGCGACCATAGTGCACTCGCCCAGCGGGACGATGATGCAGGAGGGGTTGGCGGGCGCCTGGACGGGACCCGGGCGCCCGCCCAGCGCCTGGCCGTGAGGGCTGCGCGGGCGTTTCGACTTCCGACGCTTCCCCCTGGACGAGTGTCAGATCGGGTCGGCGGCCCCCGGCAGGCTCCTCCCGCAGAGCGATCAGGTGCGCCGCCAGCGCCACTTCCGGTCGGCCCGGGTTGGCCCGCAGCAAACGACACAGCTGATCCCGGGCACGGGCCTGTCCCGGCAAGGAATCGGACAGCACCGCGGCGATGATCTCGGCGGCCTGCAGGCGTATCTCCCGTACCCTGCTGTCCTCCGGTTCGCGTTCCCACGGGTCCGCGGGCGGGTACCCGTGGGAGGGTTCCGGACGGGACGACAACTTAATGGACATTGGCTAATCCTTTGTTCCCGTTCCGGCAGAGCCCGGAACCGGCCACGATCCCTAGAGCCCTTGATACAACCCTGGAGCAAACGGGTTGGAAGACCGTGAAGCCACATTACAACGGGAAAGACCGGTCTGTCTTGGATGATGCGCGAATCCTGCACGAACATTGCCCACATGGCCGCATCCTAATCGCGGCTCCCGATAATTTCCTGCAGCCATGTGACTGCGGCGGTCCTGGAGGTAAAAAACTCGTGCGGGTATTTGGTCTCCCGGCTCGTGGCGGAAGCGATGACCCTGTCAACTGCGCTGGATCCGGGGACCGCGATGGCCACCACGCCGGTACTTTGTGCGAACTGGTATCGGGCCGCCGCGCTGAACTCGACGTCGGTCATCTCGGAGAGCATCGGCATTGGCGTCCCGCCCTGCCCGCTAACGCCGCAGGGCGTCGATTCTGCCCGCGGCAGCGGAACAACCGCGGCGTGCTGTACGTTGCACTGAGGTTAGTCAACACTCGAGAAATGAGAACAGCCACGTGGCAACCGACTACGACGAAGTCCGCTCGGACGTCAAGGAAACCCAGGAAAACTCCCTGGAGGCGCTGCAGTCCGCTAACGCCCCGGACGCCCGCAGCGTCGTCCAGGAGCTCGACGAGGCCGACGGGCTGGACGGGGCCGGAGTCCCGGGCGGCGAGTTCATCGCCGAAGAGCTGATTGTTCAGGTCATTCCGCAGGCCAACGACGAGTTCACGTGTTATTCCTGCTTCCTGGTCCGGCACCGCTCCCAGATCGCCCGGCAGACGGGCGCCCAGGTCTACTGCACCGACTGCGAAGGCTGAACCTGGGAGGTCTCCACAGCGCGTAGTGATCTCAATCGATTCGGGTGGCCGGGTGCTGCGCGCCGCCCTCGGACTGCTCCGCAACCTGCTGTTCACCGGCCCGCACCCGGGGTTCATTACCGGGAAGTAGCGTCGGGAGTCCTTGTTGAGATCCAACCTTTGAGAGGCTCCCCAATGAGCACGACTCGCACCCGAGGCATCCTCACGGCCGCCGCAGCAATCGTCCTGGCCGCGTCCGCAATCAGCGGAACCGCGGCCGCCCAGGCCGCAGGAAAGAGCGCCGATTCCGGCAACCACGGTGAAAAAAATACGGCGCTGGCCGACGCCTTCAATGGCGTTGACCGGAACACGAAGTGGCAGCAGACGTCAAGCCTGAAGCTGAACTTCCCTACGTACCACACCGAGGGAATCGCCTACAGCCAGGACCACATCTTCCTCTCGGCCGTTCAGATCATCGAGCCGACCGTGAAGTTCCCGAGCCCGCAGAACGGGTTCGACCGCACCCCCGGTAAGGGCGTCGGCCACCTGTTCGTCATGGACAAAGCCGGCAACCTGCAAAAGGACATCATCCTGGGCGAGGGCGACATGTACCACCCGGGGGGCATCGACTTCGACGGCACCAACGTCTGGGTCCCCGTGGCCCAGTACCGGCCCGACAGCAGCGCCATCATCTACCGGGTCGACGCGAACACCCTCGAGGTGCACAAGCAGTTCGAGGTGAAGGACCACTTCGGCGGCATCGTGATGGACAAGCAGACCGGCCATCTGGTGGGCAACACCTGGGGCTCGCGCCGCTTCGCCGAATGGGACCTGCAGGGCAAGCAGCTCTCGACCTGGGAGAACCCGAACTACTTCATCGACTACCAGGACTGCCAGTACGTGCCCAACTCCAGGATGCTCTGCGCCGGAATCACCAACCTCCCGCAGACCCCGGCGGCCGGCGGCACCGGTGCCACCTACGAACTCGGCGGCATGGCGATGATCGACCTCAAGTCCAGCAACGTAATCCGCGACGTCCCGTTCCAGCAGTGGTCCACCGCAGGCCACGTGGCCACACGCAACCCGTTCAAAATGACGGCCGACGGCGGGCACCTCACCATGAAGGTGGCCCCCGACAACGGCGAAGAAGGCAACGGCACCGAAATCCTCACCTACGAAGCCACCGTCACGCTGGCGAAGTAGCGCGGACCGGGCGCGGGCCCGGGAAGCGCAGTCATGCGGACGGAGGAAGGCCACCGGCGGCTATGACCCGGTGGCCTTCCCGTTCCGCGCCATGACCAGGGCGGCTAGTCGAACCGCTGCCCTTCGGGCCTGGATTCCAGCAGCGTGAACACGAGCAGGATGATCCGGCTGACTAGGGACGGCCGGCGTCGTTCAGCTCTGGAGCAGGGTCCGACGGGGCGGGTTCCTTCACCCTGGACAGCGCCGTTCTGAGCTCCGGCTCCCGCGCCTGCAGCCCAAGGTCGGCAAGATTCTGCAGCCCATGATCCAGCCATGTCTGAGCGAACTGCCTGCTCTTGGCGGACAGATTCCGGCGGCGCGAGAGTCTGAGCCCACGCTTGACGCGTTGTTTGGCCGTGAGCCCCCAGTTGGCCCAGACCGCCTCCAGAGCTGCGCTGAGGATGTCAAGGATCAAATCCAGCATGGGTTCTCCGCGGTCGTGGATGGAATCTCCGGTGGGTGGTCGGGGAAAGTCTGCCATACATCGTCTTCGGGAAGCCGCCGGGAAGGCAGGTGTGTGCGGATCGCGCCGTCTGGCCTCGCGAATCCCTCCCGCCAGCGTCAGCAGCCTGACGCACCGGGTGGAATACCGCTGACGATTCCCAGAACCGGCATTGCTCTGAAGAAGCCGGTCTTTAGCCGATCGGATGCCCCTGGCTGCAGGTTGTTTGCCCGGGCAGAATGTCTCCAACAGGAGCTGTGGGACGCTGGTGCCGACACAGATGGCCCCGTGCCGATCACCGGTACGGGGCCATTCTGTGCGAACGGTCAGGCGCTGCGCGTTTCCCGGGACAACCCGATGCCCATGACGACCAGTACCGGGACTGACAGCAGGAAATTGAAGAAGAACATGCCGGGGCCGGCTCGGCCCGCAAGGTGCAAGAAGCCCACGAAGAGTGCAAGCCCAGCGAAACTCAGCACCGTGACGGCCACCCCTCTCCCCCGGCTCCGCTGCTTGGCCAGCAGGACAATGCCCGACACGACTGTCCCGCCGGCGGCGACAAGCGACAGGAAGGCTAGGATGCCGAGTCCCAGGGAGGCCCCGACAAGGAATTGGAGAAACAGCCAGGACCCCAGCACGATCGACGTGATGCCAGCCCCAACCCGGTACCAGGAGGACTTCGGAGCATTCGAAGCCCCCGCGTAGGTCCACTGGCCGTCCGGTGAATACCGCGGCTGCGGCGCCTGCTGGTAGGCCGGATACGGCTGCTGGGATGGTTGTAGGTAAGGTTGCTGGCCGTACGGCGGAGCGTAGGCCTGGGGGGCACCGTAGGACGGCGCGTTGCCCGCGAAGGGGGCATGTTGCCCCTGCGGCGGGTAGGGCGGTGTCTGGGGATACGGCGGCACCGGCGGGACGGCCGGGATGTTCTCAGTCAATGTTCCCCCATGAAGTTGTGAGCGGTTCGAAGCCAGATTACAGCTACTGCACTCCCAGAACAGTTGACGCACCGGGGCCGACGCGACGGCAATGCAGGAGGGTCCGGCTACCCCGCCGTCGCCTTCCAGAAGCGCCGGCCATGGTCTGCCCGGTGAGTACGACGCGCCCGCCGTGCACGTGGGCCGCATGGCATAACCGACGAACTGAAAGAATTAACCCATGAGCAATGCCCCCGTCATCACCGCCGAAGGGGTGCTGACTATCTTAGAGAGCATGGCCTCATCCTTCAGCAGCCTCCTATATGTGCCCTTGACCCGATGTCCAGGTGCACGCCTCCGACCTTTGCGATCCCCCGGCCAAGGCATTCTTGTAGCTGACCGCCGGCACCACCCTGCCCGATGACGATGAGGAGGACGAGTTCGATGACCACCCTGCTGACGACGCCATCTAACCCCGCCACCCTGACCACGACAGCCACCACCGGCCGGTTCCGTGAATGGACCGTCAACCTGGCGCCGACCCACAAGGTACGCGACACGGCCAAGGACCGCCCGTTCACCGCCGACCTGGCGATCATCAGAATCAGCGCCACCACCGAAGACGCCCCCTTCACTGTCCTGCGCGTGGACCTGCTCGGTAACGGCAAGAAGAAACGCCTGTCCCGCCATTACCGCAACGATGTGGCCAACCCGAACTTCAGCATCCTGGCCGCACCCGCCTGGGTCCGTGATCTGTTCGTGGACGTTACTGGCGCCCCCGAGCTAGTCAACGCCTACGCGGGCCCGGCCCTGGGCGCCGGCGTCTACGCCGAGCACACCACCCCGGATGTCCGCTTCCCGGCCCCGGCAGAACAGCGGGTGGCCGCATGATCCGCTCGCAACAAACAGGCGCGTGACCGTCCCAATAACGTCCGGCACAAAATGGGTCCCGGATGGCTGGAGCCTCAACGTTCGCCAAGGTTCTGCCAAGCATCGGTGCATCTGATTGAACAGCGCTCTGCTTCCACTCTAGGCTGACGGCAACCGGCGAGCCGGATCCCCGCCCGCACTGCCGGGCCACACATCATTGGAGCACTACGCATGTCGATTGCGAAGAAGCTGGGCGCTGTCGTCCTGACCGCAGCCGTTCTCACTGGAGCTGGTGCCGGTGTCGCCACCGCGGCCCCGACCACGGCCGCCCACTCGGTGTCCGCGAAGGCCACCGAGGCGAAGGCCAAGGCGGAGTTGAAGAAGCAGGCGGCCGCCGCGAA
This sequence comes from Arthrobacter sp. P4_F10, assembly GCF_056401435.1. NCBI lineage: Bacteria > Bacillati > Actinomycetota > Actinomycetes > Micrococcales > Micrococcaceae > Arthrobacter > Arthrobacter sp. P4_F10. The sequence goes on along the minus strand of NZ_JBFUJJ010000010.1, from coordinate 10,942 downwards.
GCTTGCGGCAGTGAAGGCCAAGGTCACCGCCCTGAAGGCTGCCGCCGTCGCGAAGAACGCTGCCGCCGTCGCGGATACCGCGCAGAAGCGCGCCGCCCAGGAAGCCAAGAAGATCACCAAGAAGACCACCCAGGCCCAGAAGCGCGAAGCCGCGGCAGCGAAAGCGGCCGCCGCAAAGGCAGCCGCTCAGGCGAAGGCTGCAGAGGAAGCCGCCGCCGAAGCTGCGGAGGCCGCCGCCGAGGCCGCCGCGGAAGCTGCCGAAAAGGCCGCAGAAGCCACCGCAGAAACCTCTGTGGAGCCGGCGGAGGAGTCCGCCGACTCCTGATCCGAACACCACTGGCAACGCCCCCTTCGGATGCACCGGCCGCCATCAGGTGGCCTTCGGGAAGGGGGTGTTGCCGCGTCCCGCCCTTTCGCCGCATCGCCGCACAGCCTGCCGCCCGCAGACCCTGTCCGTCACGCTCGTGCAGGACTACGATCTTGCCTGTTGACCAAGCACACCGTGACCAGCACAGGCGGGGGCAGACGCAGAGTGAGGAAAACGCTGTGACCGGAGAAACGAGGCTGAGCGGACCGCACTGGCGGCGGGTGCTGGCAGCCCTCGCCAATAACGACGCGCGGACCGCCTACGCGCAAATCGTGCTTGGCGCCCCGGTTCCCGACGTGGCTGGTGATCTGAATGACCGACGGCGGAACCGGGCCATCGCCGCCCTGCTTGAGTGTGGGCTCGTCGAACGGAATGCTGCCAACGAATTGGAGGCGTCTGAGTCGATCTTCCGTGAACTGCTCACGCAGCAACCCCGGCGGCAGGCGCAGACCGGATTGGCTCGCTTCATGCGGCTGGGCAGGATCGAGAGGTATCCAGCCAACATGGCGGAGCGGCGGGAGCTCCTGGCATGGATTGTCAGCGAAGCCATCGGGCCGGGCGAAAAGCTAACTGAAAAGCAGGTCAATGAACGGCTCCTCAGTTACAGCGATGATGTCGTTATGCTGCGCCGCTACATGATCGACTTCGGACTGTTGGAACGGACCCCCTCCGGCTCTTCCTACTCGAGGCACGAGGAACCATAGGCTTGGAACTGGGCGTTCTTGCAGCGTCGCAACCCGTTCGGGCGCCAACTTTGCGGGAAAGGCCTCATGGAAACTGCGCAATCACCACATGACTCCAGGTTCATACGTGCCCGCGCTCCATTCCTGCCCTTGGGGATCAAGAACTCTGGTCCGCCGCGTGCCCCATTCGGTGTTCTCGGGGTCAATCACTGCCGTAGCGCCGGCGGCCAGTGCCTTCCGATGGAATTCGTCGACATCCTCGACGAGAAGGTACAGTCCCTGACCCGTGGATCGGCCGATCAGGGCAGGCCGCTGGTAGTCGGCATCGTTGCTCGCCACCATCAGCACTGCCTCACCCATGCGAACCTCAGCGTGGAGGACCTGGCCGCCATCTCCGTCCTGACGGCGAACAACGTCAAACCCGACCCGCTGCATCCAATCCAATGCGGCGGACGCGTCCGCGTAACTGAGGTAGACGAACAGCCTGGTGTCCATAAAGGCATGGTATTCCCCAGCCCTTCCCTTCGGAACAGCTCAACGTTGCGAGCAACCAGCTCAAGTTCGAGTCGCTGCACGCGCAGAGCAGGAAGAACTTCCCGGACCTGCCAGAAGATTCTTCGGCGTAATCAACCACCGCACAGTTTGGAGAGTTGATGTTGTTCGACCAGAGGATCAGGACAGGATGGCATTTCGGCGCACCGACTGTCGTCAGTGCACGTCCTCCCCCTTCAGGGCTAGGTGCTCCGCTGCGACGGCGTCGACGGTGCGGAGTTCGCCGAGCACATTGACCTGCTCGAACCAGGTGTACCAACCGGAACGCTCGACACCTTGCAGGAAGGCGTTCGCGAGCTCCGCGTTTGGGGCCTGCCACACCGCGAACCAGTCGTAGTCCGCGCTCTGTCCGGCCGATCGGTCGACAGAACCCCAGCCCAGCGTGGTGATTCCCACCTGCGCCATCTCGACCATCGCCGCTTTGATCTCGGCGAAGAGATCCTCTTTCGTTTTGAGCGGCGCCGCGAGGAACTCGGGCTTCGCTGTCCAGGTCTCTACCACGACGTACATAGCTTCCCCTCCGAATCTGTGAAGCAGTTGACGTGCAAGGGTCACGCTAGGGGTGCGCTCCCTGCCCTACAAGAGTCGAATGGTGGGATCGACGCCGCCAGCTGCCACATCGTTTCAGACGCGATCTGCCCACGCCCGCCGTTCCGACATTCCCAAAAGCGATGTCTGCAAGTGCTTCCTTTAGCTTGTCCTTGGCGATGACGGGCCAGGACAAGGCCTGACCGAGTTGCCGGCAGAGCGTGGTCTTCCCGGAGCCAGGAAGTCCATTTATCAATATCAGGGATTTAGCCATAGTCCGTTGTCGGTTCAGGGTCCGAAGTCCGTGCCGCGGGCAGGAGTCGCCGGTCGTAGCGCCGGAGCCGGTGGTGGTTGCAGATCGAAAACGAGCAGCCCGTCCTGGACTGTGCGGCCCTACCGCGGCGGCAGCTTGAGTGCCATAGCGGATCCGCCCCCGCGCCTCACGGGCTCGGCGGCTGCGACCATGCCGCCGTCCGGCAGGAATTCGATGGCGGTCGCGGCGCCGATCTCCGCTGCCGAGGTGAATGCATCCCCCGACGGCGTGAACTGATGGCCAAAGGGTGCCAGCTGGCTGCCGTGCGCGGCGATGAACTCGGGCTCGGCCGTGACCTTGGCCGTGTTGCGCTGCGAGGCACGAGGTGCAGCGATCGCCTCGGAGATGGTCATGCCCAGGTCAACCCGGTTCAGGATCGTCTGCAGGACGGTTGTGATGATGGTAGAACCGCCGGGCGAGCCGAGAGCGAGGAACGGCTTGCCCTCCTTGAGGATGATGGTCGGCGACATGGACGAGCGCGGACGCTTCCCCGGCTCGATCCGGTTCGGGTCGGTCTGGTTGTATACGGTCGAGAAGTCGGTCAGTTCGTTGTTGAGCAGGAAGCCGCGGCCGGGCACCACCATGCCGGACCCGCCGGTCTGCTCGATCGTGAGCGTGTACTCCACCACGTTGCCCCACTTGTCCGCGACCGTCAGATTGGTCGTCGAGATGTTCTCGGTGTCCTTCTCGTCAGCGGGCGCCACAGCGGCAGCCGGGCACGCGCCGTCGTACGAGGACACGTCCCCCGGCGCAACCGGCTTGGCCGCCGCGTGCAGCGGGTCGATCTGGCAGGCGCGCTCCTTGCCGAACAACGGGTCAGTGAGCGCAGCGGTGGGGACACCGACAAACGCGGGGTCACCCACGTACTTGCCACGGTCCGCGAAGGAAAGTGCGGTGGCTTCGAGGTAGTGATGAAGGGCGCCGGGCGTGGACATCCCGGACAGGTTGGACGGCTCCAGGATGTTCAGCGCCTCGCCGACCGTGGTGCCGCCACTGCTGGACGGCGCCATGCCGTAGACGTCCAGGTCGCGGTAGTCCACGTGCGTGGGCGCCTGATCCAGGGCGCGGTATGCGGCGAGATCCGCCGTCGTCAGTTGGCCTGCCGGGACCGGCAGCTGTGTCTTGGAAGTCTTGGGCGGAGACTGCACCGTGGCCGCCATCTCGGCCGCGAGCGGGCCGCCGTAGAAGCCGTCCGTGCCCTTCTTGGCGAGGAGCCGGTAGGTCTCGGCGAGGTCGTGGTTCTGGAAGACACTGCCGACGGCGGGGGCGTCGCCACCCGGGAGGAAGAGGTTGCTGGTCGAGGTGAACGCCTCGAACCGGGGCTTGTTGTCGAGGGTCTGCTGGCGGAACGTCTTGTCGACCACGAACCCACGGGTCGCCACGTTGATGGCAGGCTTGAGGGCATCGCCAAGGCTCAACGTGCCCCACCTGTCGAGGGCACGCTCCCAGGTGGCCGGCGTGCCGGGGACGCCAACGGAGACGCCGCTCGTGACGAGTTCGGGCGTGAAGCGGTAGGGCTGCCCGGTCGCCGGGTCGATGAACGCGTCGTGGGGCATCGCTGACGGTGCAGTCTCGCGGCCGTCGATCGTGCCCACGTCGCCGGTCTTCGCGTCGTAGAACACGAAGTAGCCCCCACCGCCAATCCCGGCGCTGTACGGCTCGGTCACACCGAGGGTTGCGGCTGCGGCGACGGCTGCATCCGCCGCGTTGCCGCCCCTGCGGAGTACCTCGATCGCTGCAGCCGACGCTTCGGGATCAACGGTGCTCACCGCGCCACCGTACCCGGTAGCGGTCGCGGTCTTTCCCGTCTCCCGCGGATCGGCGAACGCTGGGCCGGCGACGACGCCGCCGGTCACGCTCAATGCCAGGGCCGCCGTGACGGCCACCAGCCCACGTGTCATATATGCCATGATCGCTCCCGAGTCCGTGTGATGCGTGTTGACAGTGGTTGTCACGGTACTACGGCGGCCTGTGACACTCAACACCTGCGTCAACGGCACTGGATGCCATCTGGGTAGCCCTCAGGAGAGGTCGGTCGGGTCCTCGTTGACCTCGTCATTGTCGAAGCCTTCGGGTCCAGCGTGTCGTGTGGGATCATTCCCAGCTACTCCCGGTAGGCCTTGTGCTCCTCGTGGCTGGGGTCGTTGACGGCCTGGACATTGTTCGCCCGGCCCCACGTGCCGCCGCTGTCCTCTGCCGGCCGCGGCGCCGCGGCCAGCCTTGGTCGTTGGCCGTTGATGGCAGGCCGTAACAGACATCTCCGGGCGTCAGCCAGTGCCGGCGTCGCGCTGCATTGATCCGCTAATCCGCTAATACCTGGCGCTAACGACCCGGCCGCTGACATTCTAGTCAGCACAGTCGTAGGCTACTTTGGAGACCGGACACTAGTAGCCTGGCCTCGGGCCCCGAAGGAAGGACTGAGTGGACAGTGATGCTGGTACGTGGTTTCTGAGTAGCGCTGAGCGGGGGAATCTGGCCACAGACGTCCACGCGGGCGGTGCCGGATCGCCGTCCTGGTCGGAGGGCAATCTAGTGCGGCCCCTGATTCATGGAGCGACCTACTTCGCCCGACTGCATGAGGAGTTGACGGCTCTGCAGGCGGGAGACCGCGTGTGGTTCACCGACTGGCGTGGCGACGCCGACGAGCGGCTGCTGGCGGACGGACCTTCGATCGGCGACGTGCTCGCGGCGTTGGCCCGCGCGGGAGTGGAAGTGCGGGGCCTTGTCTGGAGATCCCACGGAGAGCGTGTATCGGCCCCAATCAGCGGCCGATCCAATGAGCTCCTAAGTCGTCAGGTCAACGACGCCGGCGGCGAGGTGCTTCTGGATCAGCGTGTACGCCTGTTCGGCTCCCACCACCAAAAGATCTTCGTCATCCGCCATCGCGACGACCCGTCGCGGGACGTCGCGTTCGTTGGCGGGATCGACCTTTCCCACACCCGTCGAGACGATGCCGACCACGCGGGAGATCCGCAAGCGGTGGACATGGATTCCCGGTACGGGAAACGACCCCCCTGRCACGATGCCGCCCTCGAACTGCGTGGCCCCGTGGTGGCAGATGTCCTGGCGGTGTTTGCTGAACGGTGGAACGACCCCCATCCCCTGGACCGGCGCACCCCCTATCGGATGCTGCTGCAACGTCTGGCCCGTATGCCCCGGCACCCCGAACCGCTCCCGCCCACTGCACCGCCGCCGCCACCGGCGGGCCCTCATGCCGTGCAGCTGCTGCGCACCTACGGGGTGAAACGTCCCCCGTTCCCGTTCGCTCCAACTGGGGAACGCAGTATTGCCCGCGCCTATGCGAAGGCCTTCGCCCGCGCCCGGTCGCTGATCTACATCGAGGACCAGTACCTGTGGTCAACAGAGGTCGCGGGCGGAATCGCTGACGCCCTCGAACGGAATCCCAACTTGAGGGTGATTGCCGTTGTGCCCCGTTACCCCGACTCTGATGGGCCTCTCGCAGGACCGACGAGCCGGATCGGGCAACTGCGTGCCCTCAGAATGCTGCACCGCGTCGCGCCCGACAGGGTCGGCGTGTTTGACCTGGAGAACCGCTCTGGAACTCCGATCTACGTCCACGCCAAGATCTGCATCATCGACGACACCTGGTTTACCTGCGGCTCAGACAACTTCAACCGCCGATCCTGGACTACCGACAGCGAGCTCACCTGCGCCGTATTCGACACGACTGCCRACAACCGGGACGCGCCCGCCACGGACAATAGCCACGACACTTCCCGGCCGTTGGCCCACGTGCTCCGGCTCCAACTCTGGGCCGAACACCTGGGCCTAGACCAGAACAATCCCCAGCTCCACGACCCGGCGGCCGGGCTCGAGCTTTGGAACTCCACCGCAGATGCTCTCGACCGCTGGCATGAAACTGGCCGCCGCTCCCCCCGACCCGCCGGACACGTGCGCCGCCACACTCCCCAGCCAGTGTCACCCCGCCAACGTCTCTGGGCAGATCCGTTGAGCCGCCTTGTCATGGACCCGGACGGTCGCCCCCACCGGCTGCGCGGCACTACCCGGTTCTAGGCAAGCAAGTCTGGTGCAAGGGCTGCGCGGACCTCCGACTGCCAAACACGGCACAGCGCTTCCCGACTCGTGATTAGCCCACCGTCTGACCCGCAGGTGCCTGCTCCTTACCCTAAGCATTATCCAGATCGCAGCAGCGAATGACAGGACTAGCAGTGCAACCTGAAACGTGGCAACAAACCGGTTAGTCAATGTCTGTGGCAAGGCCCGTCACTATGAACGACGCGGCGGCTCCGGTCTCTATTGCCGGACCATGAGCAGAGGGAGTTCGGTGCGGACGCCGATTCGGTCCGGCGAGACAAGGCTCAAGACAGCCAAGTGGCTGGAAGCTCACAAAGCGGTCCCTGCACGACGTTCCGTGCAAGGACCGCTTTGTTGAGATCCAAAGGGACTAGACCACCAACTACCCGTGCCGTTTCTTCCAATTAGAACTTCATCTCACAGAAGAGACGGTGTAAATAGACAAGCTACTTGGTCCTGAGAACCGTTCCCCTGCACACTATTATCCCGGTGGCATTGGCTTGGTTCCGCCTCCCCACGGACAGGCAAGATGGTCCTTTTCTACACCCGAAGGAAAGACCGGAAGGTCAGTCCAAGCGGGGCTCGCGGACAGTCTCCACTTGCCGCCGGCTATTCGGTGCCACGCGAACGAAGGTTGCTGAGCCGGCTTCGGCGCCATAAAACCGCGTGTTACTAGGCGATGTCCAAGATCAGCGGCATGTGGTCGCTATGCGCCAACCAGTCTTCTGAACACCCTACTCGGAGATCGGCCGGGATGCCGTCGCTCAGGAATGCGAAGTCAATGTGATGCCCGAATCGGAGGTTCCGGGTGTGAAAGTACGTTTTCGTCGGCTCCGCCCCTTGGTCGTTCACCGCGTCGCGGTGGTACACGCTGCTGAGTCCAAGCCCAGCAAGCTTTTCGACCAGCATGCTGTGGTTCCTCTTGGGATGCGCCCTCTCCCAGACCGTGTTGCTGTTGAAGTCCCCCATAAGCAACGCCCGGCCGCCAGCGAGGAATCCAGCGTGGCGGTCGACTATCTCATGGGTCACGCGAACATACCTTAGCTCGCGATTCAACTGATGCGCCCAAAGGGCAATGACGTTGAGTCCGTCGATCGAAAAGGGAAGATGCCAGGGCAAATTGGGATCCGCGTGTTCTGAAATTTTGTAGCGAGCGTTGGCGAATCCAATAACTCCGAGACCTTTGTTCAGATTGCTGCCCGTCCATGCCGCGAAGGGATGCTCAGCCGCGGAAATGTCTTTCTTGGCGACCTCTTGGAGAATGACGACGTCGGGCTGCAGCGCCTCGATCAGGTGGCGCTTCTTGTAGTACGCCATAGAACAGTTCCACGAGACGATTCGCACTGGGCTCCTTTGTGTTCGGCGAAAGTGCTGATGGCATCTTATCGACGCCACTTATTTGAAGGCAGCTTGGACAATTGCGGCTAAGCACACACACTCTGACGGGACTCAGTCAGCGAGCCCATCCACTATCCACCTAATGACGGTCGGGGCTTGAGAGTTCCAAATCGCGCCCCGGGTCTTCGGGCTTTTCCCTGGCCGCCCGGTCAGCCTCGATCCGTTTTGCCTGCTCGATAAAGCTACGTTCGGCCACGTTAAGTCTCCGCGAGATCTGCCAGGAAGCTCCATGAATTTCCGACCTAAACTCCCACATAGTGTTCACCTATGGGCGAGTAGGCCACGGTTCATTTGAGCATATTCAAAAGGCAGCTAGCAAAGCAAAGTACCGGCTCGTCCAACCTGAACACGAATCTCGAATCGTAGTGGAAATGTCAGCGTGGGCTGTGAGATGTAGTTCAATTTGGAAAGAACTTCCCACAAGGAATCGCCGGGCTCCCGCGGACGCACGTGCCTGCGAACCGGGTCATCGCGGCCAGTCTAATTGGAAGTTTGTGGCGCCGGTTCCCTAAGTTTTGCCGGATCGGTCAGGTGCAGTTCCGACGCTAGCGACACGCTGCCTATGGTGTACAGATCTTCGTAACCACTTCAGAAAGTCTGTTGATCAGTACCTGACTTCCTTACGGGATTGGGGCTGGATCCGGGTGGCATCCGCGCCGTCGGCGTTGATCGCGGCCCGGAGACCTCTCTGGGCCGGTTCGAATTCGAACTAGTAATATCCCGACCGCCGTCCGAGACTGGAGTCGGAAGCGAGGGCAAGAAATGACGAGCCGGTATGACGTGGCCGTGGTGGGTGCGGGCAGTGCAGGCTGCGTGTTGGCTTCGCGGCTCAGCGAGGACGCCGACTGCGAGGTGGTGCTGTTCGAAGCGGGGCCGGACTACCCGTCGGCGAGGCTTCCGGCTGACCTCGCGGACGGCATCCATGGCACCAGCACGGCTTCGCACGACTGGGGGCTTCATGGGACGGGTGTCGCCGACGGACCTCCGTTGGACCTTCCACAAGGGCGGGTGACCGGGGGCTCGTCGGCCGTCAACGCCACCTTCGCCCTGCGCGGGCATCCGGCCGATTACGACGGCTGGGCATTGCCGGGATGGACGTTCGCCGACGTGCTGCCGTCTTTCCTACGCCTTGAGCATGACCTGGACTTCGGTTCGTCGCCCTATCACGGGACGGACGGGCCGGTACCGATCCGCCGCTATCGGGGGGACGAACGGTCCGAGCTCACGCTCGCCATGGAGGACGCCATCGCGGACGTGGGGATCCCGCGAATTCCAGACCACAACGCCCCGGGGGCCGTCGGCCTGTCAGCGATACCAGTCAACTGTGTGCGGGGCCTTCGGGTCAGCACCGCTCGGGCCTATCTGGATCCCATCCGCTCCCGGCCCAACCTGACGATCCGCGCGACCTGTCCGATCGCCGAGGTCGTGTTACGCCGCGGGCGTGCAATAGGTGTCCGGTCCTCCGACGGCGAGATCGTCGCGGCCGATGAGGTGATTGTCTGCGCTGGCGCCTACCACTCGCCCGCGCTGCTCATCCGGTCTGGCATCGGCCCCGCCGCGGACGTAGCCGCATTGGGCAGTCCCGTCACGATGGACCTGCCCGGTGTGGGGACGAATCTCGCCGACCACCCCTGGGTGGCAATCGACCTGCCGTGTCTCCAACCGCTGGGAGACCCTCCGCTCTTCCAGGTGATGGCGACAGCCCGGAGCAGCCGGAGATCCGCGGCGGATCCCCCGGATCTCCAGCTCATGGTGTGCGGACCGTACCGGCTCGGGGACGGGTACCGCTGCTTGCTCGCCGCAGCGTTGCTGAAGCCGGCGTCGCGCGGTGAGGTGCGGCTGCTCACACTCGACCCGAACACCGCACCGGCCATCGACCTCGGGTACTTCCGCAATCCGGTGGACATCGACCGATTGATGGAGGGCCTGCAGCTCGCGGACGCTGCCGTGGCCCACCCTCACCTGACCCGGATCACTCGCGGTTCCCGGCTCGCGCCCCAGCCGGAACTGGTCGCAGACGCCGTCGCCGTACGCGCCTGGATCAAGGCCACGGCCACGACTTACCACCACCCCGTGGGCACCTGTGCGATGGGAACGGACCCTCGGGCCGGCGCCGTGGTCGACACCTCGGGACGGGTGTACGGAGTGCCGGGCCTCTCGGTAGTCGACGCCTCGATCCTCCCTGAACCGCCGTCGGCTAACACCAACATCCCCACGATCATGGTCGCCGAGCACATCWCGACCCGGCGTCGCGGGGTCGGGGCGGGACTCTGAGGCGGTACGAGGTGTGCCACGTTGGTCGGCATGGTCTCGGCCCGCCGTCGGGAAAGCGACCGAAAGCAGGCCGCCACGGCTTCGACCATTTCTGTTGGACGGAGGACGGATACTCAATGCCGGGATTGATCCGCGTCGCGTCTCGAAATTGGCGTTCCCCAACGGGGAATTGATGGGATCGCCGGATTCTTTGGTGTGTCCTGCGGCCTCTTCCTATGTTGCGATCGGGTGGCGCCCGACCGCGGTCGCCATCCCAAGCTGCTATTTGGCACGCCTGTTTTCGGCTATTTCGAGTCCGGTGTGGCGGGGCTCTTATCCCTCCCTGCCACAGACTTGACGCGTATCCGGTCGCCAGACCCTGTGCAGTGGGATGATGTTGAGCCCTGCCACGAAGTTAGGCGGCATCTCCCCGTGGCCGCCCGACATCAGAGGAGCCCTGCACGTTAGCTTCGACGTGCAGGGCCCCAAACTGACAGCCGAAGGACTCGTCCCGACTGTGAGACCCAAGGGCACTTGGCGAAAAGCGCCAGATGCGGACCACCGTGATTCCGCGGTTTTGGTGGACTACTGCCAATGTCGGCTGACTGACCTAGTTGGCGAAATTGTCCGCGGTGGACATCGCCGGCCCCGGCTTAGGCAATGTAAGTATCACCGGGCATCAAAGCTGTGGCCGGCGCCGCACACCAGGGTGCGGGCACCGCCGCCACCGAAGCGGAGAGCGTCCCGGCACACCGGGCACAAGAGGGGGAAATCGGGGGCGGGAGGCATAGC